>CAYOSJ010000115.1:0-5549 GCA_964406595.1 uncultured Dorea sp. | reverse complement strand
CTTACCTGCCTGATATTCGCTTCTTACTGTATGTCCAGGTCCCTTTGGAGCGATCATTGTAACATCTACACCTGCCGGTGGTACGATCTGTCCAAAATGAATCGCAAAACCGTGAGCGAACATCAACATATTTCCATCTTCAAGGTTTGGTGCAATGTCTTTCTTATACATATCAGCCTGTAACTCATCATTGATAAGGATCATGATGATGTCTGCTTTCTTTGCAGCCTCTGCCGCTGTGTATACTTCAAATCCCTGTGCCTCAGCCTTTGCCCATGACTTGCTTCCCTCATAAAGACCGATGATTACATGACAGCCGGACTCTTTTGCATTCAGCGCATGTGCATGTCCCTGACTTCCATATCCGATCACCGCGATTGTCTTTCCTTCCAGTAAAGATAAGTTACAATCTTCCTGATAATAAATTTTTGCCATTTTGAACATCCTCCTACTATATATTTTATATGTAAATTAAATTTTTACCTGTATCATTCCCGCATCTGCGCGTTTCTTAATCGATGAAGGTAACATCCTTGATCCCTCTTGCCAGTCCTGTGATCCCTGTTCTTGCCAGTTCCAGGATCTCATATCCGTCAAGGAGATTTAAAAACGCATCCAACTTGGACTGCGTGCCCGTAAGTTCCACCATAAGGGACTCTTTCTCCACATCCACGATCTTTGCACGGAAAATATCCGCCACAGAGATAATCTCTGCACGCTCCGCTGCATTTGCACGGATCTTCACCATGATCAGTTCACGATATACGGATTCTTCCGGCTTCAGCACCTTGATCTCCACTACATTTTCAAGTTTTCTTACCTGCTTCTCAATCTGCGACAGGATCAACTCGTCACCGCTGGCAACGATAATGATCCTTGTAAATCTCGGGTCTGCCGTCGTTCCTGCCGTGATGCTGTCGATACTGTATCCGCGTCGGCTGAACAGCCCTGATATACGGCTTAATACTCCCGGATCATTATGAACAATTAACGAATATACTCTCTGCATAGGATACCTCTTTCTTTATCATTGCAAAACAGAGTGCGTTCTGTTTTTAAATCATAACAAGATTCTATCTTTTTGTCAAGTATTTTTATCATCTTCTCTTTATCTTTTGGTAACTGCCCCCATACACGAAATTCAACATAATCGTGAAATCCATCATACACAAGCCCCTGTACATCAAGAAGCTTTATAAGCTGCCGCGCTTCTTTCAGATTCTCAATCTCTGAAGCAGGTATAAATTCTCCTTTACGGATGCATTCATAAAGCGGCGCGTCCTCGTAAATGAACATCGAAAAGTTGATCACCCGCGCAGGTTTGGTACGATTCAGAAATTCCGCAAGGCGCTCTGCATTTTCCATGCCTCTCCCGTTTCCTGCCACGCCTGTCATAATATGCGCATCATACACAAGCCCTGCTTCCTGAAGCCTCTCGATCGCTTCATACGCTTCTGCAAGCGTATGGTCTTTGTCCATAAATGCAAGCACATCGTCCAGACCGCTCTCAATGCCAAGATAAAGATGACGTACCCCTGCTTCATATAACTTACGCAATTCTTCGTCACTTTTCTTTCGGATTCCTGTCACTGTCGCGTCCATGTTCACACTTTTACAGGCAGGAAAATATCTGCGGACCATCTCAAGAATCTTTAACAACCACTCGCCCGGCAGATCAAATGCATTCCCGTCTCCCAGAAATACTTTCTCAGGATTCCCGCCTGCATTTTTCACTCTTTGAAGTTCTTCTTCAATCTGCTCAAGCGAAAGAACACGATATTTCAGATGTTTAAATAACATACAAAATCTGCACCGGTTATAGGAACACCCCACCATGACCGGAAGCATAAATGAAGCACGCTCCATAGACGCACGGCATATCTGACCTTCATACTCCATATCTTCTCCTCCTGACTCCTTGTAAATTTCCGTTGTTGCCTAATCTTTTTTCCGCCACATCACCATCAGCGCGACAATCATCAACATAGACAGAACAGAAACAATCGTCACCAGCCATTCGACAGAACCGCCTCCTGATAATATCTGTATGATCGTTAAGATTGACGCAAGAATGGAGACGATTCCGAATACTGTGATAATTCCTACCACAGCGTCATTTCTCGCCGTCTCTATTTCTTTCTGATGCTCAGAAAGAATATTCAACGTATTCACAATATCTTCTGTTGCCTCTGGAATCCCATTTGTCTCAACCACATGCCTGTATATCTGTTTTACATTATGCCATCTGGATATATTCGCCGGGGCGATCATTCCATACGCCCGAAACTCCAGCATCTGTTTCTTCAGCTGTCTTAACCGGCTTGCTTTTTTCTTATCCATGATTGCCAGAAGTTCTGTAAATCTAAGACAAGTATATTTCTGGTACAATGCAAGCAATGTCACCGGAAGTCCATCCTCTCCCTGTTCCTTCATTGCATCATCAAGACTCCTGTTGCGATCCCCGACCGCATAAGATATCGTCTGAGATGACACACAGCAGCCCCAGCGGTAAGAGCCTATTTTCTGATCCTTCGCCGCGTATACATAACGCACATCTTCCTCCGACTCATCTTCTACCGCTTCCTCCGGCGAAGTCATAAGGTGCAGGTTAAATGTGATCTTACGCATCTCCTCAAGCGTTTGAAAACGCTCTTTCAAAAGAGCAAGTGTATATACATACGCTTCCAGAAACATAGAAGATCCACTCTGAAAGAAACAGGAAAGTCCCGCCTTTCTGCATAAAACTTCTAATTTTTCATCCAGAGAAAATCTTTCAACTTCTCCATGACTCTTTTTTATGTAATACCGTGTCCTGCTGTCCGCATATCCCAGATTACAGATTTCCCGCAATGTTCGCATATTTTCGTAAGATATCCCGAGGCACAGGAATGCAACCTTTGTATGAAAAATATAAATATAAGAATCTTTCAGTTGAAATTCTTCTTCCCCGGACACTTCCGTCTGGGAATGATTCACATTTCTGGCATACAATCTGTCCGATGCTTCCACTGTCTCCCCGAAAAGTTCCCGTCTCAGCACTTCTTCAGCAATCCGGTAACGCCAGATAACATTGATCGTATCTGACGAATTTATTGTCTGTTTTACCGACTCATTGATATCCATCGTCGTAAATGATTCCTGCACCGCATACTGTTTCAGCCACTCCCACTGTGGATTCTCTTTCTCATACTTTAACGGCACAATCAGATAACTTCCATATTGAATCTCTCTTCCCATCGTACTTTCCTCTCAATCCACGATCAGATGATATGTTTCTTCTTAAGTTCCTCCCAGATCTTTCCATGTTTCTTAGACTGCATCTTCGGGAAAGCTTTCATCATTCGAATTCCTGTCTTAGAAGAGTGTTCCAGGAATCCGGCATATTTTTCCCGCAACTCTTCTCGTCTTTGCTTGATTTTCTCCTGATGCTCGATGCCGTCCATCATATTATGGTAGATATTCTCGCCCACATGGTCGGAGATCCGGTGCAGTTCTTTCGCGATCTCCTCCATCATTTCCAGTTTCCGGTTCAACTTCAGGATACCGTCAACTGTTACACAGATATCCGCGATCAATGCCACACTGCCCGCACTTAACAGAAAGATCCCTGCCCATCCCGGAAGAAACCGATATCCATCTTCGATCAGCGGATGAAGGACTTTTACGATCATCACACACGCCACACCCCAAAGCAGTGAAAAAGGCAGGCATACATATCCATTCAGGTTCAGAGGCATTCCCGTATAATCCCACCACTTATGGTGAAACAATATCTCCAGCAAAAATCCGGTCATCCACTCCAGAAGCGTAACCAGGCACGCAGACAGAAAAAAGAGAACGATCAGACGGTCTCCATAAGGAAGCATCAATGCGATCACCGCCGTCACACCGATTCCGTAAATGGGGCACAGCGGCCCATTTAAAAATCCCCGGTTGACAAATCTTCTCTCTTTCACGGCGGCAAATGCCACTTCCGCGCACCACCCCAGAAAACCATAGATGTAAAAGTTCATAAATACGTCATATATCGTCATTCTTCCAGTCCACCACTTTCTTTGATTTGTTCTTATTATGCCACCATTGTATTCTTTTCGCAAGTGATCTGTTCTTTAGAATCCTCTGAATATCCTTCTGAAATTGGTCGTGTAAAAGGCATTATCTTCAAAAAATGCCTGCACCGGCTCGGTAGACAAGATCTCTCCTTCAAATAACAGGCTGCATACATCCGCATATACTGCCGCAAACTCAACATCATGTGTCACACACACAACTGTGTGTCCCTGCTTTGTATATTCGCGCAGATACATTCCGATCTGGCTCTTTGACTCCGTATCAAGTCCCTTGGTAGGTTCATCTAACAGCAGCAGATCCGGTTCTTTCGCCAGCACCATTGCTAATCCCAGACGCTGCTGTTCCCCGCCACTCAAATCGTAGGGATGTTGTTTTTCAAGATCTGCAAGTTTCAGGGACTGTATCAGTTCTTTACTGCATTTTGCAACTTCCAGTTCTTCTTTTACCGAATCTTTAGAGAACATCGCCTTCGGATTCTGCGGCAAAAGTGCTGTTACCGGACGCTTTTTCTCTTTTCCCAATCTTATTTTTCCCCTGGAAGCATACTGCCTTCTCCCAAGAATGGATAACAACGTCGTTTTCCCGCTTCCATTTCCTCCAAGGATCACGTGAAATTCACCTTTTTCGATACGAAGTGTAAGCCCTTTCAACACAAAAGGCGTCTGTCTCTGATATTGGAACCAGATATGATCGACAAGGAGACACGCCTGTTCCCTCTCCATTCCTCTTTTACGATCTTTTAAAAACGATCTTCCTTTACAGACATTTTTCACACGTTCTATATTCTCCCTCGCTTCCATGGCGTCTTTGGATCCTTGCAGATATTCCATCAGATATCGCCGGCCCTCTCGTACCGTCAACGGATATCTCTCTCCGGTTTCTCCTAGTAAATGTGCGATTCTCACAGCCGCCGGAAGCACATCAAAATATGACGGTTCTTTTTCCAGTACATCCTTCACATAACCCTGCACTGTTCCTTTATATGGAAATCTTCCATCTTTCATATAGAGCACCCGATCTGCAAGAGGCAGTATTTCTTCCAGATAATGTTCGCTGATAAGGACCGCGATTCCAAGTTCCCGGTTTACCCGCACTAAAATATCTAAAAAATTCTTTCTTGCCAGTGGATCTAACTGGGAAACCGGTTCATCCAGAAGCAGAAGTTTCGGACGCATGGCGATCACTGACGCCAGATTCAGAAGTTGTTTCTGTCCGCCGCTGATCTCATGAACCGATGCATCGATCCACTCATCAATGCCGAAAGATAACGCTGTCTCTGCCACACGCCGTCGGATCACCTCTGTAGGAAGTCCCATATTCTCAAGTCCAAATGAAAGTTCATGGCGCACCGTATCCGTAACGATCTGATTCTCCGGATTCTGGAACACATATCCCACTTCCTGCGCCCGATGTCTGGTGATACTTCCTTCTTGTCTTCCGATCGGAGCAATCTCTCTTTTCATGCAGCGGAGAAATGT
>CAYOSJ010000114.1:0-5768 GCA_964406595.1 uncultured Dorea sp. | reverse complement strand
GGTATCTCTATTTCATTTTCAATTGGTAGAAATCTGCATTAGCCGATTTCCCCTTTTTGTTGGTAATAAATTATCAGTATCTTATGCGTCCACTTCAATCTGAAGCCCTGATTTAAACTCGACAACCATCTTCTCATCGTAAACCATAACTTTCTCAATCAGCCTCCTCGTAAGCGTCTCGGAATATTCCGTGACCTCGCAGATCTGATTGTCTAGGAAGCGCATCATATCCTCGATCCTGTCCCGTGTATCCTTTTTTAATGCTGCCTCCGTAAGGATCTCCTGCCGGGATTCACGGAGATAGGTTATGGCATCGCCGATTTTTTCAATCTGCTTATCGCTGTTCCCTGGTCTGAGAAGTTCGGCCTGTCTATGTTTTATCTCTTTGTCAATCTCCTCGACTTTGCCGGTTATGTCCTCTCCAAGAACCGCCTTAATATTTTCTTTCAGTATTGGCAGGAAGCTGTCTTTTCGGCTCAGGACATCATTCATCGCTGTGAGCATCGCCCTGTGAAGTTCGTCCTCGCGGACAGTTCTTGCCGTGCAATCCGGCCCGCCTTTCTCCACCTGGCTTACGCACCGCCAGACGATTGACTTGTAACCCCTGTTGTTCCATTTAATCCTGCGGTAAATATCACCGCAATGAGCGCAGTAAACAATGCTGGACAAGGCATATTTCCCACTGTAGACTCTCTTTTTCCCGCCCGCTGACAAGTTCGCCCTGCGCCTCATTTCTGACCGTACCTGCAGGAATATGTCCCTTGAAATTATGGCCTCGTGACAGCCTTCTACATAATATTTCGGAAGAGCGCCGTCATTCTTTGCTCTTTTCTTTTCCAAAATACTTACTGTGCAGGTTTTCTACAGGAGCGCATCCCCGATATACTTCTCATTGGTAAGGATTTGCTTTATATTCGACTCGTACCACTTCTTATAACCGACACCGTTTGAAACTCCGTCCGCTTCGAGCCCGCGCTTGATCTGCAGAAGGCTTTTGCCGCCAAGATATTCCGCATAAATCCTGCGCACCACTTCTGCCTGATCGGGATCGACAATAAGTTTTCCTTCCTCATCTTTGGTATATATCATCTTTGGGTCTCAGAATCGTTTCACCCCATTCTCTTAAGGCATCTGCCGACATGGTGTAGGTACTTACGTTTTCGCGCCTCGGCTGGAAGATTGACATGGATACTTCGGAAATGTCGTAGAGCATATCGTAAAGTCTCAATGCCCCGAGTCCATACAGCATCATCTGCGGATTTTCTTCCGCATCGACCAGTACTCCCATACCGTACTTAAAGTCGATGATGTGCAGTCTCCCGTCCCCGACTATCAGACAGTCGCCCGTCCCGAAGCCATCCGGCACATAACAGGAGAAGTCGAGTCTCTGCTCTATTAACACTACGGGATCTCTACAGGGGCGTTTTGCTTCTTCATACTGCTCCATGACGAAATCCACATAGGCATCGGTACATTCCTCCAACTCATCGGAATCGTAATTGGAAACCGGACGCTTGCTCCGCATCCTGAGTGCCTTCTTCAGCTTGCTATCGCACTTTGCAGTGCCTGTTCTGCATCTGATTGTCATATTTGACACCGTCCTTTCCGAGTGGCTTTCTTGCCTCTCTGACAGTGAAAGGACATCCGTCTATGGTTTAAGTACCATTTGTCTAAAAATATTTGAAAAAAATCTGCTCACCACAGAAATCACCGCGATGAGCAGACGAAATGTTGCTTATTAGAAATCTTTAAGTCTTGTCCTCAGATGAACAATGATTCTCTTTTTCCTCTTGTTTACACCTTTTTGAGATAAATGAGCAACATCCACAATCTGCTGTTCCGTAGCTCCATCACCAAGCATCTGCATAATGGTACGATCCATTTCTTCCAGTTCATCAAGAGCCGCATGAAGTTCTGAAATCAGTTCCTGCTTTATAAGGTTGGCTTCCAAATCGACTCCATCGGAGATTTCAAACTCCGTACTCTCATAAAGCTGATCCAGTGACACCGACTTCATCTTGCTTTCATCTTCCTGTTTGCTTGCTCTCTGTCCCTGCTTGTCCTCTCGCCACAAAGGTCTCATGTATTCAAGGTACTGTTCCTTCGTTGCCGGAATCATGACGGCACGAACTGTGCGGTGTCCAATCTTAGTCCATACTGCATCGGTTGATAAATCAAAACCATTTGCAATAAAGAACTCCTTTGATGCTTCATTTACCTCCAAAGGTATGTAATACTGCTTTTCACTTGTTGTCTGTAGATTTTCCATTGTAGATCCTCCTTCAATCTGAAATCGAAGTGAGAATCCACACGGAACTTCCCATATATATTGGCCATAAGAATGAATCCTCACTTCTTAAATGGCCAACCGTCCCAGTGGGTTGACTGTTATTTAATTTGCTGCTGTCTCTTGGCTCTGGGCATCCTTGATCAGGGGATGAACCTCAAGACAGGTTTTGAGTGTCTGGCACTCAGATGAGGTTACAAAGTTTTTGTAGCCTCATCTCGGTGTCAGATGTTTCTAATATTTACTTCTCCATTTGATTTTTACTTTTAATGAAAAAATCACGATATCGAATGGAGAAGTATATAGGTTAGGTTTTTTTCGGCTTGGTTTCTTCCAAGCAACAAAAAGAGCCTGAATAGTTTTATCAATGGATTTCTCCAATCGTTAAAACTACTCAGGCTCTCTCAGCCGTAGGTTCCATTCCACGCGGTTTGCTCATAAGTGTTTTCATATTAAATTTTTCCTTACTGATTTCCTCTGGCTTACCAATATGATTATGGGCTACATTCATGCATTCCAGCATAGGCATCTTCGGTGGAATACTCCGCTTGATTCCTATGGCCATATTGCAGGGATTTCTAGTATAAATCTTTTATCGTGCTCTCTTTATCTTCCCACGATTTTTATTTGCAGTTGTTGGGTTATATACCTGCTTCATCAAGTTTGCAACAGTAATGCGTTTTCCCTTTGGTCCTTCAATCACAGGTTCCCCATCTTCATCCTGACAACGCATGCAAAACTTTGTACCGTCATCAGCGTAAATTGGATAATCAGTTTTTGTCATTAACAGCCCTCCTCATTAAAATGGCATATCGTCATCTGATACATCATCCTTCATAAATGCATCAATAGCATACATGATATCGTTATTTACTTTCGGGTGCTCCATGCGTTCCTTGACCGTTGAAAACAACACTTCAAGTAGTGGCGCAACCGGAGTATCATTCTGTGAAGCAACCAGCAACTGTGATCCTTTATACGGAACATACATCCAGGCTTCCTTTGCATATGCTGATATATCGGTAGTTTTATGAACACTCTTTTCGATATCCATCAAATAAAGTGTAGTTCCGTTCTTTAATCTCAAATTGAAGCAATCATCTGTGATGTAGGTCTTAGGACCGAAAGTTTTAGAATTAAATACGATTCTCGTTACCTCATTTGGATATTCACATTCAGATTCCTCATAAAATGTCTCTTCATCAAATAATGGATGCCAGATAGATCCATCCATATCACGTTCTATTCTGTTGAGATTAAATGCAGACTCTCTATTCCAGTCCAACTTGTCTTTTAATGTATCAGCCTTCAATTTATCGAAGAAATTCACAAGATACTGTTCCGTTGGTGTAAGTCCAGTAAGATCGACAGAAATTAATGTATCGACACTTACCTTAAGCAATTTAGCTGCAGAAACAATAAACTCCATGCTCGGTTCAGAAGTATTCCCCGCTTTTTCCAAACGTGACATATATCCAAGACGAATGCCAGCTTCTTTTTCTATCTGACCAATTTTAACATCTGGATTCTGACGTAACAGTTCACGAATATTCGAAAAACAAAGCGTCTTATTAAAGTTCTTGTATTCATTCATAAGTGCATCAAGCTGCGTCAAATAGTCTGCCCATCGATCACGTTCAGTTTCAAGTTTTTTGTGACGTGAACTAATATGTTCTGGAGAACCATACTCTTCTTCGAGGTCATATGGATTTCTGCCTCCACCTCCATTAGCCATGCTATCCCATTCTTGTTGTGCATTCTCTAATTCACCTAATCTCGAATTAAGATCATCGATTTTTTCTTCTACAAGTTGTTTCTTCTCTAATATTTCATCTTTTGTACAAAGACCCATTTCAGCTGTTGCTATAAAACCTCTGACTACATCCTTTTCATCTATATCACTGAGTTTTGTATTCATATCAATTGACATGTCGGCATCTCCTTTCGCATTTCTATGCTACTATTATACATTATTCGCATATATTGTCAATAGTTGCGAATATTATTTCAACTTTGCATGTATATGCGAAATTATTTTTTTCTCGCAAAACAGAAAGACCGAACAGAAGGCATAGTATCTCTACGGAGATTATCTATAACTTCTGTCCGGCCATGAAAAGGGATTTGTCACTAGGCCGTGACATTCCTATTAAATTTTTGATTGTATTTTTATCAGGTAGCGAAGCTGATAAGTTAAATTCCTATGCTTGGTATTATATCGAACATTTGTTCGTTTGTCAATATACTCACAAGTCTGTTCAGATATTATTTCATCGCAATTTCAAATGCTTGTGAAAAAATCTCTTCATCAAGTTCTCTTCTCAGTTCTTTTTTTATTCTAAAACATTCTGCTTGGTATTTTTTTGATCGTCTCGCCTTACTCTTTATTTTTGCACTGTTGGGAAAATCTTTAGAGAACTGCCCAAATGAAATTCTCCGGTATTTAGCCATCTCCAGAATCGATTCATATATTGTGAACAATTCTTTATCCGTAAAAACTGATGTATCTTTATTTTTCAGATACAGATGTAATCCTTTTTCAAATTCACGCCAATCGTCTTCTCTAATTTTTTCACTTTTATGGCGAATCCATTCAAAGATTCTTTCATCTTCTCTGTTTCCAACACGATCTAACAGCGACGACGATACTAACCGCAGCGGCTGGGAACCAACCGATAACGCTTCAACCGAAAACTCAGTTCTCAGTCTGATGATGATTGACGACCTCATCAACGAAGTATCCCTTAAGTACCCAGAAGCAAAAACTATCTTTTCCCTTCTGATGGAAGATCCACAAATCAGCAATGCTCTGAAACAGATCAATTTGAAGAAGGGAAAGAGCCAAGCATATGATTATGTGAAAAAGATGCAGTCATATGCTAAGGAACTTTACGATAAGAAGTACCGTTAATTAACCTGCAGCAGCCGGAAGCTTCTCCAGCCGCTGTTTTTCTCACTTTTCTTATCGTTACAAGGTGAACCCCAGGGTTCATTTTTCCTTGTTATCTATCCCCTAGTGTCAACCCTGCATTATGGACCAGTTTCCACAAAGTCATTACTTCACATAAAAAGAAAGGCTTTCCAGCATCTAATCGTACTCATTAACGATAGCTCTCTGAAAAGCCTTTCATTTACCACATTATTCTTACTTGCCTGGGTTCACCTTTGACATCAAAACTACCGTCTCGACTGTGTTTTCTTTGTGCAACCGAATTGTATCACCCTCAGAACCTTCATAAAACACCGGAAATCCTAAGCTTAGCTGCTTTAAGATGCGTCCGTCTTCCTGTTTTTCAGGATACAATTCTATCTCCTCGATGAAGTTCCTCATGAAATGCTTCTTTTCGAGGTCAGTCATCTTGAAATACATTTTATCAAAATTTAGGAGAATTTTATATAGCTGATTTGCAGTAATTTTCTCTCCATAGGCCCCACTGATCTTCGCCTCAATATCAGCTACCATGTCCTCCAACTCTGATAT
>CAYOSJ010000113.1:0-5777 GCA_964406595.1 uncultured Dorea sp. | reverse complement strand
TCAAGAGGAACAGCGATCATCAATATCCTGCAATTGATGCCGGGAGAGAAGATAACAGCAGTCATTCCGATCGAACAGTATCTGGAAGGAGCCTATCTTGTAATGTCTACAAAAAATGGACTTATCAAGAAAACACCACTGCAGGAATATGCAAATGTCCGCAAAGTCGGGCTTGCTGCTATCACACTTCGCGAGGATGATGAACTGATCGAAGTTAAATTTACGAACGGAAAACAAGAGATCATACTTGCAACCAGGTACGGACAATGTATCCGGTTTAAAGAAAAAGACGTAAGAGCAACCGGAAGAACCTCCATGGGCGTCCGGGGTATTAACCTTGCAGACCGCGACGAAGTTATCGGAATGCAGCTCGTAACCCAGGGAACAGATCTTCTTATCGTATCTGAGAAAGGTATGGGCAAACGTACCGTTATCGACGAATTTTCCGCACAAAACCGTGGCGGCAAAGGTGTAAAATGTTATAAGATTACCGAAAAGACAGGTAATGTAGTAGGTATTAAAGCAATAAATGAAGATGATGAGATTATGATCATCAATACAGAAGGAATCATTATTCGTATGCTCTGCAGCGGAATCTCCGTATTAGGGCGCATCACCTCCGGGGTAAAACTCATTAACCTCAAAGAAGGCAATGTAGTTGCAAGCATTGCTAAAGTAAGAAAAGGCGATGAAGAATGGGAAGATCCTGAAGAATAGAATGGGGACGGGGTAAATTTAAATTTACCCCGTCCCAGATTCATTTATCCCTGTCCCTTTTTAAGCAAGGGACGAATTATTTATTATCTTTTTCATATTCACGAATTAAGATTTCTGCAACAGCAACCACAGAAAATTTAACCATTTCGATACAATGGGCTTTTCTTTCTGCTGAATTTCTGTCAGGATAATCTTTAATTAAGATACGACAGCAAGTTGCACCAAATTCCTTTTTGAATTTGTCATGAAACTCTTTTGTAAGTTCAAAACATCTATTGATTTTTAGATCTCCCGGCTGCGTTCTTCCATACATAAATCCGATACACATGGTTCCGCCGGCAACTGCACCACAGAGGCAGCCGCCGCCTCCAAGTCCCCATGGAAAACCTGAACTCATAGCAATAGCGCTGTCAGGAATATCAAGGTCAAGAGCCTGCCTTAATGTAGTAATTACAGATTCAGAGCAGGCAAAGCCAGAAGTAAATATTTTTACCGCATCTTCTTGTAATTTAGTCATATCAATGTTTGTATTCATAAGTATGTTCCTCCCTTGTATTACTAATTTTTATTTTATAACAATTTAAGATTTTTTTAAAGACGTAATTGGGGACAGGGTAAATTAAATCTGGGACGGAGTAAAATTAAAATTACTCCGTCCCAGATTTAATTTACCCTGTCCCAGATTGGCTATACTTCAGTTTTCCTGAGGAGTCCATATCCACATAAAGAGAAAATGATACTCATAATAGTAAATGTCAGGCAAGCAATCATTGGATTTTGTGCTCCGCTTTGCATTCCCATAATTTTAAGAAATATCATTCCAAAGTAAACGAAAAAATTTGGAAAGAACATACCTAAAAATGGAAGAATTCCAAATATAGAAACTGGAAGTGCAATTACATAAAATGTTCTGAATTTTTTTGGAATACGGAGAAAAATGGCTGCTATTAATATTCCTAAGATAAAAAGTGTCATTGTTGATAAAAATCCAAAAAGGATATTAATAATTGTAAGGCTGATCTCGTTTTTATTTCCACAGTATTCTTTATAAATCATTTCTAAAAAATTCGTAAGTACAAAATTATCGAGAGACCCGAATATAACAAAGAAAATTTTGTTGATAAGCAAGTCAAATAGGGTAATTCCCATATTAAAAACTATACCGACAACAAGGCATCCTTTGAAAAATTCTTTACGGGAAATCCCGTTTTGCATTCCCATCAACCAGTGTTCTTTATATATGCAAAGACCGATTACAAAGGAAAATATAAAATTAGACATCCCTGTGCTACTGATCGATGAAAACTTGTCTGGATAAAGTATTGCTACAATTCCTGAAATTCCAAAAAGCATAGTTATGATAAAGCAATATACCCCCAGACCTTTTCCAATATCGTAAATTTGATATTTAAACATTTTATTCATCTTATGCACCCCCTATACATTTGTTAATTGAATAAATAGTTTTTGCAGATCTATGTTACTTATCTCTAATCCTTCTGGAATATGATCTTCTGGCCTGCCAATGATATAAGCAGTTTTAAATCCGCCAAGAACGTCGCTTCCGATTAATTCTTTATCTGATATGTAACTGTCTACAAGAGCTGCAGAACCGGAGATGGAATATCCCTCCTGTAAAAGTTTTTCTGTGGAAGTATCCCTGATGATTTTTCCATTTTTAATGATAACTACATTTTCAATTACTCCTGCGACTTCCTCGATCAAATGTGTGGAAATTATCGCGGTAAATGGATTTTCGGTGTATTTTTCAATCAATGTCTTATAAAATAATTCTCTGTGGTAAGCATCCAGCCCAAGTACAGGTTCATCAAGAAATATAAATGGAACATTTACAGATAAAGCCACAATATTTCTAAAAATGGACTGGTATCCGGTGGATAATTTTTTAATTTTATGTTTTGGAGACAATTCAAATAATTCACATAATTTGTAAGCGTACTTAATGTCAAAGTTCGGATAGAATACCTGGCTCCATTTAAAAGCGTCTTTTACTTTCATACTCTCCGGATACAGATTTTCTTCATTTGCGAGGTAAAAATGTGATAAATTTTTTGAATTTTCTTTTACATTCTCTCCATCAAGTGTTACATTTCCATCGCTCGGGAAAAGACGATTATTAATAATATTAAGAAGTGTGGATTTTCCTGCTCCGTTCCTTCCAAGTAATCCGTATATTGTATTTTTTTCAAAATGTAGATTCACATGAGACAATGCCTGCACATCTCCAAAATTTTTGGATAAATCATTTATTTCAATCCCTTTCATTGCACAAATCCCCTTTCAATCATGGCGATAATATCTTCACTTGTAAATCCAAGCCTTTTAGCTTCTTCAATAAGTCTGCCAATATAATTATCATAAAACTGATTTTGGCGTTTTATTTTTAATTTTCGAACTGCACCCTCTGCTACAAACATTCCAACACCTCTTTTTTTAAATATGATTTCCTCGTCTACTAGTAAATTGATACCTTTAAGGGCAGTTGCCGGATTGATTTTATAATTCACAGAAAATTCCGTAATAGAAGGTATCTGGCTTCCTTCAGGAAAAACATTTGTCAGGATTCCATCTTCAATACCTTCGGCAATTTGAATAAATATAGGTTTTTCCTGATCAAGTTCAAGTTTCATTAAATTCCTCCTTTCACTTACTTGGTTAATTAGTTGAGTAATTAACTATATATGTATTAAAACATGAAAAAATAGAATTGTCAATATATGAATTAAGAAAATGCAATCTGGGACAGGGTATTTTTAATCTGGGACGGAGTAATTTTAAATTTACCCCGTCCCAGATTGCATTTTTTTCGCATTCCAGCTATACTTAGTAAGGAGTTTTCTACGGGAGGAAAGGGATGCGAACGATAAATGTAATGGAAATTACGCAAATTATTCAAGAAATGTGTATAGAAGCCAATTATCATCTGTCGCCTGATATGAATAGTGCTATGCAATATGCGGCGGACATGGAAAGGGCGTCTCTTGGAAAGAGGATTCTTCTGCAGCTTCAGGATAATCTTAAGATTGCGGCAAAGGACATGATTCCGATCTGTCAGGATACGGGTATGGCGGTTGTGTTCCTGGAAGTGGGACAGGAAGTGCATTTTGAGGGAGGAGATATCACGGAGGCGGTAAATGAAGGGGTGCGCCGGGGATATATGGAAGGATTCCTTCGCAAATCTGTAGTGGGTGATCCGATCATACGAGAGAACACGAAGGATAACACGCCTGCGGTGATTCATTACAGTATAGTAAAAGGTGACAAAGTAAAGATAAAAGTTGCTCCTAAAGGATTTGGAAGTGAAAATATGAGCCGTGTTTTTATGTTAAAGCCGGCAGATGGGATTGAAGGTGTAAAAGAAGCCATTCTTACAGCAGTTCGGGACGCGGGTCCGAATGCCTGCCCACCGATGGTCATTGGTGTGGGGATCGGCGGTACTTTTGAAAAATGTGCGCTTATGGCAAAGGAAGCGCTGACCCGTGAAGTAGGTTCTCATTCTGAAATTCCCTGGGTAAAAGAACTGGAAGAGGAAATGCTTATGAAGATCAACAGTCTCGGTATCGGTCCGGGAGGTTTTGGGGGAAGTATTACGGCTCTTGGGGTAAATGTAAATACTTATCCGACGCACATTGCCGGGCTTCCGGTTGGAATCAATATTTGCTGCCACGTGAACAGGCATGTCGTCAGGGAGGTGTAAGTTTGGAAAAACATATTACAGCGCCCATTACGAGAGAAGTTGCAAGAACTTTAAGAGCAGGCGATTATATTTATATCACAGGAACGATCTATACTGCCCGTGATGCGGCGCATAAACGTATGGACGAGGCGCTTGCGAATGGAGAGACTCTTCCTGTTGATATGAAAAACCAGGTAATATATTATATGGGACCCTCTCCGGCGAGAGAGGGGCGTCCGATTGGTTCTGCAGGTCCTACAACGGCAAGCCGTATGGATAAGTATACGCCAAAACTTCTGGATCTGGGACTTACTGCCATGATAGGGAAAGGAAAGAGAAGTGTAGAAATGCTGGACGCAGTGGTAAGAAATGAAGCAGTTTATCTCGCAGCTGTGGGTGGTGCAGGGGCACTTTTGTCCAAATGTATCAAATCATCAGAGATCATTGCTTATGAAGATCTTGGCACAGAAGCCATTCGAAAACTGGAAGTAGAGAATTTTCCTGTTATCGTAGTTGCAGACTGCGAAGGAAATGATCTATACGAAACAGCGATAAAGGAGTATCAGACAATATGAAAAGAATTATAATGATGGTATTGCGAAATATTATTTTGGTACCATTTATGTGGTGTAAATTATGTTATTATGCCGCGCATGTGGATAAATATACGGAAGAACAACATTTTAAAATGTTAAAATTCATTGTAACCCGTGCCAATAAAGGTGGAAATGTGAAGATCGAGGCGTACGGACAGGAAAATATCCCGAAAGAAAGCGGATATATGTTTTTTCCGAATCATCAGGGGATGTACGATATGCTGGCTTTGATCGACTGCTGCATGGCGCCGATTTCTGTTGTTGCAAAAAAGGAAGTGGAAAATGTTCCATTTCTTAAACAGGTAATCGCCTGTATGAGGGGTTATTTTCTTGACCGTGAAAATATCAGGCAGGGATTGCAGGTGATCCTCGATATATCTAATGAAGTAAAGAAAGGAAGAAACTACGTAATATTCCCGGAAGGAACCCGTTCTAAGAATGGCAATCAGATCGGAGAGTTCAAAGGAGGAAGTTTCAAAGCTGCAACGAAGGCGAAATGTCCGATTATTCCGGTAGCGCTTATTGATTCCTTCAAACCATTTGACACGAATACGATAAGTCCGGTGGCAGTGCAGGTACATTTTCTTCCACCGATGGAATATGAAGAATATAAAGATATGAAGACAACAGAAATCGCGGCGATCGTACAGGAGAGGATCCGGAAGGTGATCAATGAAAATATAAGAGAACAGGCAGAAACTTAGGGAAAAAGGCTTGAGTTTCCGCAAAATGTAATTCTGGAATAGTCAAATCTTCCCAAAGTACCA
>CAYOSJ010000112.1:0-6039 GCA_964406595.1 uncultured Dorea sp. | reverse complement strand
TTTTTGATGGCGAAGGACTGTCAGATTTCGAATCCAGAATTTTTATTCTAAAAGCAAAGGAGTTATAAAATTATGAACAAAGGAGAAGTTTCTTTTTACAGACGGATATGCATGATGCTGACAGGCATTCTATTTATCAGTCTCTGCGTTGGATGCTACCGGCTGAGTAATTTTGGTGTAGATGCTTTTTCATGCATGAACCTGGGGATCAGTGGTTTTTTGCATATGAGTTTTGGCACGTGGCAACTTATTATAAATGCTCTCATACTTGTGGCAGTCTTTTTTACAGTGCGGAAGAATATCGGAGCAGGAACCATTATCAACATGGTCTGTGTCGGGTACGGCGCTGATTTTATCTGCTGGATTTTTACAGATATGCTGGGAATAGAGGCAGGACTGCCCTTAAAAGTTCTGTTTTTTGTTGCCGGCTGCCTGTTTGCCAGCCTCGGAGTAGCCTTTTATATCGTAGCAGACATGGGCATTGCCCCTTACGATAGCGTGGCTTTTATAATACAAAAGGCGCTTTCAGGAAGGATACCGTTCCAGTATGCCCGGGTCTGCAGCGATGTTACCGTTGTGATCATAGGCATACTCTTCTGCCTGGCCTCTGGAGGAGATCTATGGAAAATCGTAGGTATCGGGACGATCTGCAATGCCATTTTAAATGGCCCGCTTATCCAATATTTCCGGGTGCATGTCAGTGAGCCAATATTATATAATAAAAGAAATATTATATAATAAAAGAAATAGGATCCTAATAAAATCATATACCTCCACCACTGCTAACAGCCCATATATTCAAAAAGAAACCGTTAATTGCATTTTAAACTGTTCCTCTCCGTATACTGCATGCGGAACATCCTTAGGCATAATGAGCGTTTCTCCCTCATTAAGGATAAATACTTCACCCCCTACGGTGAATTTTCCTATGCCTTCCAACACAGTTACCATCGCATCCCCACCGGATGCATGGGTGGAAATCTCTTCTCCTTTATCGAAGGAAAACAACGTCATGCTGACAAAGTCATTCTGTACCAGCGTTTTGCTTACTACCTGCCCCTTCTGATAATCAACCAAATCTTTCAGTTTTAACCCTACCTGTTTTTCAATATTTTTATACATCAAAACACCTCTTCGCTATCAGTTTTCATTCAATATCCAAACTTCTTTACATGTCTGACACAAGTTATTTTCTCACTAATATTCACATTCGTCAAGACCGTAAACAGACTTGCAGTGATCGTCCCCAATAATTGCGAAAACAGCGTTATCTCCTATATCATCATAAACGGCTTTAGAGGCAGCCCATCCCCCTGTTGCAAATTCCTTAAATATTCTGTTTCAGGCAGTTCTTGATATCATCCTCCGCATTGCTGAGCTACCGCCTTTTGTTCATACCATGACACAATCAATGACAGCGGAAGTCCATTTACATCGGTATTAAAAATTTGTAAGTGTTGTAAAAAGAATATTTTCGATAAAACTTATCACGCTTTTATCAATCTTCTGCCCGTTCTCCAGCAACGGTTTTCCGTAGCAGCTGAGCCCTTTGATCTGAAAAATTAGTAAATCCTGCAGATTGGCAATTTCCGGGGTTTTTCCACAGACGCCTAACTTAGTGCAGCCCTTTCCATTCGCTGTCTGTTCACACTGGTAACAAAACATTTCATAACCCAAATCCATGTTATTACTCATATACTGGCCTTCCTTATCATTCATTTTCGTAATATAGTATTAGTCAGTATATAAAATATATACTCATCACAAAAATCTCCCGGATATATTAATCGGAACAAATTACGATAGCAGTTCCCATTTATGTATTGCACAGAAAAAACTAAAAGCATTGGAGTTACTGCTGTTTCTTGAAAATTTCCAGACTTTTTTGAATATCACATTTCATTTTCAAAACCTCTTATATATTTTGTAACTTATAAAGCCAATCGTAAGGTTCATTGCTGCCAGAAATGCAAGCAGCAAGAAAATATCATCATCAATTTGAACAGTTGCATCAATGATTCGTATAGCGAACCTGGAAACGACTAACATGATTATGGCAGTAACAATGATAAAGGCTGTCTTTTTCATGATTCGTTATTCCTCCCAAAACAAAAAGTTGTTTATTTCTTCTTTTTTGGTTTTGGAGCTGGTAAATCTTCATACATGGCATTAAACAAACCTGTCAAAAACTCTTTATTATCAACTTCCTCTACCAACAACATTTTTTTTGCGCCCTCATAGGGTAATTCATACGAAACTGTTGGCATACGACTAATCGCTGATTTTACTGGTTTGACAAGCAATCTATCATCATAGATGCCACCTACGATCTTACTTCGATAATAGATAATAAATTCTCCCATCATGGCTCGATATGTGATTTCATCTAATTCCGATAACTGCCCTAAAATAAATTCCAAATATTCTTTACTTGACGCCATAATTCCACCTCAAACCCCGATTTAACCCTTTAGTCCTCGTGACTGCCTATCCATATCTTCGATAACAATATCATAAATCTCGCCTAAAGATGCACAATATTCAAGAACCTTCCATGGTTCATTTGTATGAAAATGTATTTTTATCATTTCATCATCTCCAACCGCTAATAAGCAATCCCCCTTAAACTTATTTGTAAAATATTCGCTTATAGTATCTTCGTCAAGGTTTTCACCCTCAATCAATAATTGTGTATCATATCTAAATTCTAACATTATTTTCTCTCCATAAAATCCTGGTTTATTGGTTCTTCCATCATTGAGATTATACCTCAATTATTTGCAAATTTCCATATACAAAAACAGCGGGCAGGATATCCGGAAATCCCCGGAACCTGCACGCTGTTTTCTTTCAATTTTACAATATCTCTGCTCCTATTTTCGTGCCGCCTGATAGATCTTTATCATATCATCTTTATATAACACTTTTGCCGACCCCTGATGTCCTCCTGTCGCATGGATACATGATTCCGCCATTTTTTCAATCTGCTCATCAGTAGGCTCAATTCCCAGTTCCTGCATATTGATCGGCATTCCAATACGATGATAGAACTGTTCCATCTCCTTAATTCCCGCAAGGGCAATTTCCTCATCGGACATATCTTCAGCCGGAACCACTCCCATGACATTTTTTGCAAATCTTACAAACCGATCCATAGCGCCGTCCATAACATAACGCGCCCAGCTTGGCCATAATGCCGTAAGCCCTGCGCCGTGTGTCACATCGAACATACCGCCAAGTTCGTGTTCCAGCATGTGCGTTGAGAAGTCTCCGCCATCGTTGCCGCATCCCGTCAGGCTATTATGCGCAAGGGATCCTGCCCACATCACTTCGGCTCTGGCCTCATAATCTGCCGGATCCTTATGCAGGATTTCCGCATTTTTTATGACGGTTCTAAGCAGACCCTCGGCAATGGCGTCAGTGATCTCCATATTGCCACCCTGGGTAAAATAGCGTTCCATCGTATGCATCATGATATCTGCACAGCCGGATTCTGTCTGATAATCCGGAAGCGTAAAGGTAAGCTCCGGGTTCATGATTGCAAACTTTGGTCTGGAAAGATCATCGTCATAGGCTCTTTTCTCTCCAGTCCTCTCATTGGTAATAACGCATGAATTACTCATTTCACTGCCTGCCGCTGCAATTGTAAGGATAGAGCCCACAGGAAGGCAGGCTGTCGCTTTTCTGGTATGCCCGAAAAGTTCCCAGACATCTTTATCCGGCTCAGCCAATCCATAGGCGATCGCCTTGGAAGAATCGATAACAGATCCTCCTCCAACCGCCAAAATAAAATCAATATCATTTTCTTTGGCAAGCGAAATACCTTCGCGCACCTTCCCCAGATGTGGATTCGGTACAACGCCGCCTAACTTCACATAGAAAATACCGTTTTCATCCAGCGATTTCTGTACGCGGTCGATCAATCCGCTTTTCACAGCGCTTCGTCCACCGTAGTGAATCAGCACTCTTGAACCTCCGGACTGTTTAACCAATTCTGCAATGCGCATTTCTGTATTTTTGCCAAATACAACCTTTGTCGGTGTAAAATAATCAAAATTAAACATAGTTTTTCTCCTTTCAATAAATCAACTATTTCTTTTCGTATGTTTTCATTTGATATGCATATTATAGGCAAAATAATACACATGCACAAGACGGCACTATTTTGTACCCAGGGCACATAAAAGTACCCAACAAAAATCAATCTGCCCCACCATCGTCTATTTCATCGCAAATCGGATGAAGAAGCTCATACCTGTTCCTGTCGAAATTGTCATATCCCCAATCGCACATTGCATCAATCAAGGGATAAAGCGTGGTTCCAAGCGCTGTAACACTATACTCGACTTGTACCGGAACCGCCTCTATGATTTTGCGCTCAACGATTCCGTCCTCTTCTAACTCCCGAAGCTGCTCTGTAAGCGTCTTCTTTGGAGCAGTTTCAAGATAGCGGTAAATTTCCATATACCTTTGGACGCCATTCTCTTTCAAAAATTCCAGGATCAATGGTTTCCACTTTCCACCTATTACTTTTATCGTGTAGGAAATTTCACTTATTACTTTTATCTTTTCCAAATGATCACTCTCTTTCTTTACTAGTATAAGCAGCTCAAGAAATCCTGATTTTTCAGCATCTTTCATCATTGAGATTATACCTCAATTATCCGCAAATTTCCATACACAAAAGCATCCGCAGATTGCCTTGTACCGCGCCGCTTTCTCCGGACTTTTTTCCTCGTTATGATCAATAGCCTGTTTTTTAAAGATAGCGTGTGTACCTGCACTTCTGCAATTTCTTCTCTTGCGGTTCCTCCTGCAAAACGTTTGCCGTCAAGCCAGTTTGCACTTTCAGCAAGGGAGTGTAGGTTCGTGTCGCTTGTTCCGATACCGCTGCTGTGTGAAGTGCAGAACGGCAAAATCGTCTTTCCCGAAAAATCATGAAAATTAAACAACATACTCAAACAGCTTGTAATTCATCCAACCTGTATCTTCGTAAAACATTTGAATAGTATCAAGATATACAAATCCCATTTTAGTATATAATTTTTCTGCTGGAATATTTCCTTCGAGAACATCTAATCTAATCGTCTTAATATGACTTTCATGAGCCATTTTAATAACTTGCTGAACCATTTGTTTTGCCATTCCTTTATGAGATAAAATAGGATTAACCCCGAGTGCGTGAATTACAAAAAGTTCGGAATTTTTTGCTTCAACAGACCACTGAATATCCTTATAACCATCATTGTTTGTGTTGGGTATATATCTTTTTTCCATCCTGGTTTATATTCAGCATCTTCCATCGCATCAATCAATACATAATAGAAATCCCTGACATTACTATAATCTCTACTGTTAGCAGTTCTAATTTGCAATATAATCGCCTCCCAAACTGAAATTTATCAATGCCATTCCTTTTTTAGAATAACATACTTTACCGTATAGCCCATGTACAATACTCCTTTTCAGATTAAACTTTTGCTAAAATAGTTCTTGACTCTAAAGCCTGCTTTAGTGTTATGCTATATCATATAGCAAAATATAAAGTTTTTCAAGAAAGGAAGTTTCGCAATGCAAAAAGTATGGTTTATTACCGGAACAGCAAAAGGGATACATACGCCGCTTATTTGAAGTAAATGTTTTCGGACTTATGCGTGTTACAAGGGCAGTTCTGCCGGCCATGCGTAAGCAGCGCAGCGGACATATTCTGCTTCTCTTGCATTTGAGGCTGCACCGTTCGGCATTAAAGTGACGAATGTTGCGCCCGGACTTTTCAGGACAAACTTTACATGATATTTTGGAGGTATAAAGACTCTCTTTTTCGTGCAGAGATTGAGAGGAAAAAAACAGAATCGTAATATATACTAAAAACTGACAGGAGGATTTTTATTATGGAATGGATTGAAAGATTAAATGATGCAATTGGTTATATTGAGGAACATTTGACAGATGAAATAGATTATGAACAACTTGGGAAGATCGCCTGTTGTTCTTCTTATCATTTTCAGAGAATGTTTACCTATATGGCAGGGATTTCTT
>CAYOSJ010000111.1:0-6119 GCA_964406595.1 uncultured Dorea sp. | reverse complement strand
GTGCATTGATCGAATCTATCTCTTTTGGTACGAGAAACATATTGGAGAATCAGATTGATCAGGGTTATGACGTAGATACGGTTGTTGCTTGTGGCGGAGTGATTCAGGATCAGGTCTGGATGCAGATCATGGCAGATATTACCGGTAAAGAACTTGTGGTAAATGAGAATCTGCAGGCGGGAACAATGGGGTGCTGTGTGTTAGCTGCAACAGGTGGCGGATATTATAAAACGCTTGAAGAGGCGGCAAATGCAATGGTTAAAGTGAAGACTTCTTATAAACCGGATATGGATAGGCATGCACTCTACGATAAGCCATTTGAAGATTACAAAAAATTGTATGAAAATCTGAAAGATATGATGAAGAATTGAAAGGAGGGAACGTTTTGCAGGAAATAGATAATATTCTTGAAATGAAAGGCATTACAAAAGCTTTCCCTGGTGTAAAGGCCCTTGATAGTGTTGACTTTTCCGTAAAACGCGGAGAAGTTCACTGCCTGATCGGTGCAAATGGAGCCGGTAAATCTACACTTATGAAGGTTTTGTCCGGCGCTTATGTGGAAGATGAAGGCGAGATTATTTTTGATGGAGAAGTATTGAAACCACATGGAACGCTGGAAAGGAAGAAAAAAGGAATATCTGTTATTTATCAGGAATTATCGTTATTTGATGAATTGACCGTAGGAGAAAATGTTTTTATAAATGCATATCCAAAGACGGCGATGGGAACGGTAGATTGGAAAAAGGTATATGCGGATACGAAGGCATTGGCGGATAGGTTGAATATCGATATCGATGTAAAGGCAAAGGTATCGGACCTGAATATCGGACACCGTCAATTAACAGAGATTATGAAAGCGCTTGCTTCGAACGCAAAACTTATAGTAATGGATGAGCCGTCTTCCACTCTTTCTAAAAACGAATTTGAAATTTTGAAGAAAGTAATTGAAGATTTAAATTCTCATGGGGTTTCGATCATTTATATCTCTCATCATCTGGAAGAACTGTTTATTGTAGGGCATCGGGTTACGATTATGAGAGATGGAAAATTTGTTGCCTGTAAGCCAACTGCAGAACTGGATGAGGATATGCTTGTAGAGTATATGACAGGAGCGAAGGTTGAAAAACGTGAACTGTCAAAGGAAAAGGCACATCTGTCAGATGAAGTGGTATTAGAATTAGAGCACATGAGTAATTCTAAGGTAAAAGATATCAATTTAAAATTACATAAAGGTGAGATCCTTGGCATGTATGGACTGGTAGGAGCGGGAAGAACGGAAACCGTGCGCTCTATATTTGGCGTGGATCCATACGTGAGTGGGAAGATTTTCCTCAATGGCAATCAGGTGAGATTTAAAAGTCCGGCAGAAGCTATCAAAAATAAGATAGGAATGATGCCGGAATCAAGAAAAACACAGGGGTTGGTGTTGATTCTTCCAGTATGGGAGAACATTACCATGGTGGCATTAAGGAAATTCTTAAAAGGAAAGATTATCGATTACAAAAAAGTTGAAGAAAGATGTCTGGAATATAAGAAGAGTTTAAATATAAAAACACCTTCTATTAAGAGTTTGGTAGGAAGCCTTTCTGGTGGTAACCAGCAGAAAGTAATTTTTGCAAAATGGCTGGCACAGGACAGCGATATTTTGATTATTGATGAACCGACTCAGGGTATCGATGTCATGGTCAAGAGTGAGATCTATAAAGTTATTACAAAACTGGCAAAAGAAGAAGGAAAAAGTATAATCGTAATTTCATCGGAATTAGATGAATTGTTGACGGTGTGCGATAATATCTCAGTTATGTATGATGGAAAGCAGATTATGACAGCAGAAAAAGGTAGTTTTGAATCGGATGAAATTTTACAGGCGTCACTTACAGGGAGGAAAGAGTAAATGAAAAAGTTCAGTGTAGGAGATTTTATAAAGAAATATAATTTACTGGTATTGTTGTTGGTGTTTATTATTATTTCATCTGTTTTATCACCTAATTTTTTGAAATTGAATAATATGTTAAACATGATGCAGCAGTGTGCAGTTCCGGGAGTTATAGCCATAGGTATGACGATTGTAGTCACTCTTGGAGGTATTGATCTGTCGGTAGGAGGTGTGGCAGCATTTTCCGGCATGGTAACATCTCTTTTAGTGATAAATGGACAGAATATCCTGTTATCTGTTGTTGTAGGAGTGGCACTTGGAGCGATCATGGGACTTGTTACAGGTCTGTTGATCTCTAAATGTGGCTTACCGGATTTTATCATTACAATGGCGATGCTGCAGATTGCCAGAGGAGCATCTCTTCTGGTAACAAAAGGATCACCGGTATTTGGTCTGGATGAAACCTTTCATGTGATCGGTGGTGGAAAAGTAGCAGGAAAAATTCCGATCGCAGGTCTTATCTGGGTAATTTTGACAATTCTAGCCTTCTTTATCATGAAATATACAAGGTATGGAAGAAGTCTTTATGCAATTGGCGGTAACCGTGAGGCAGCGGGACTTTCAGGAATCAAAGTCATGAAAAATTATACGATCGCGTACGTGATCTGTGCAGCGCTCGCTGGATTTGCAGGTGTTTTGACGGCATCGTATCTTTCTACCGGACAGCCGACTGCCTGTACAGGTTATGAGTTGGATGCAATTGCAGCGACAGTTATAGGTGGTGCGAGCCTGGCAGGTGGTATCAGTAATGTGATCGGAACCTTTGGCGGAGTTGTGCTGCTTCAGATTATTACAAATATTTTTAACCTGGTTGGTATTTCTTCTTTTTATCAGCAGATCGCGAAAGGTGCAATTATCATTATCGCATTACTTTTGAACAAGATTGTTTCAATCAGGAAAAACTAAAAAATCATAAACACATTTTTTTGAATGCAATGGGATGAAATAAGCCCTGCAGAAATACATTCTATACTATAAAAGGAGGAAAAAGTATGAAAAGAAAAGTAGTAAGCGTATTAATGTGTGTGGCATTGGTCGGAACAATGCTGATCGGATGCGGTTCAAACGGCGGTGAGGATGCTTCAAGTGATAGCGCTGAAGAGACAACTGCTGAAGAAGGTGGGGATTCCGGATCTTATAAGATTGGTTTCTCACAGGCAACTGTTGCATCTCCATTTTACACAACAATGGTTGACACGGCTCAGGAATATGCAGATGAGCTGGGTGTAGATATCCAGATCGTAAGTGCAGATGAAGATGTTACAAAACAGACGAACGACATTAACGACATGATCCAGAACGGTATTCAGTGTCTGATCGTAAACCCGGTTAACTCTGAAGGTCTTTCAACTGCTTTCAAGGCATGTGAAGATGCCGGTATACCTGTTGTAACTGTTGACCGTCTGGCAACAGAGGGATTTACAGCAGCAATCGTACGTGATAATGAAGAAATGGGACGTATGGTTGGAGAATGTTTACTGGAAGAACTCGGTGGCGCTGATGCTGCAACAGGTACTATCCTTGAGATTCAGGGAACAGCTGGAGATCAGGTTATGATGGCAAGAAGAGATGGATTTGAGTCTGTATTCAAAGATGTTGCCGGTATTACAATTGTTCAGTCTGTAAACTGTGATTATGCAAGAGCAAAAGCTGTTACAGCAACACAGGATCTTCTTCAGGCAAATGATAACGTTGTAGCTATCTATGGACACAATGATGACATGGCTGTTGGTGCAGCACAGGTTTGTAAAGAAAAAGGTCTTACAGACATTAAGGTTTGTGGTGTAGACGGTCTTATGGAAGCTGTTAAGATGATCGAGAGTGGCGAATATGTTTGTACAACAATGAATGACCCTGCTACAGAACTTAAGGTTGGTATTGATACTGCTATTAAGTTGATCAAGGGTGAGAGTGTTGACAAAGAAGTTGATGCTGGAACAGGTCTTATTAATAAAGATAATGTTGCAGATTATGTAGGAGAGTCTGATTTCGCAGAAATGAAGTAGTTTGAAAAAACAGAATATTGGATTCTATTTTAAATGGTTGGGCGGTGTGGCGTGCACCGCCCAGTTTTGCCTTGATCAAAGAAAATTTTTGCTTCTATGGATTGTATTATTATAGGAAGGGAGAAATACAGAGTATATGGTTAGAACGATAAAAATAACTGAATTAAATGATCTAAAAGAATTTATGAAGTTTGCAGCAGCAAGCGAAAGCGATGTAGGTGTCCATACAGAGGATAATCAGATCGTAGATGCAAAATCAATTCTTGGATTGATGGTAGTTGATTATGACAAGCCGATAAAAATTGTAACTGAAGATGAAAAGTTTTTAAAAAAATTGGATAAGTGGGCTGTGGAATAAAGAGATATACTAGTTAAAAATTTTGTTCAGAAGAAAGGAAGAAAAAGATATGAAAGCCGTATTGATGACAGCAGTTAAGGAATTGAATTATGTAGATTATGAAAAACCGACTCCAAAAGATGATGAAGTGTTACTTCAGATCATGGCAGTTGGTGTTTGTGGTTCTGATATCCCAAGAATTTTAGTATCAGGCCCCCATGTCCTTCCGATCATTCCTGGACATGAGTTTGCAGGACGTATTGTAGAAGTTGGTAAAAATGTAAAAGGCTGGAAGGTAGGAGATAAAGCGAGTGCTGCACCTCTTCTTCCTTGTAATGAATGTGAATGGTGTAAAAAAGGTATTTATTCACTCTGCGAAGACTATAAATATTATGGTTCCCGTAATAATGGTGCTTTTGCACAGTATCTGGCAGTAAAAGAAGAGTGCCTGCTTCGCCTGGACGCGAATACTCCGTATGACTGGGGTGCTACGATTGATCCGGCTGCAAATGCAATCCATGCATATCTTCGTGCGGATGGAAACGGTGAAGATACAGTTGCAGTATATGGACTCGGAGCAATTGGACTTTTCGCAATTCAATATGCAAAATATCTTGGCTGCAAAAAAATTGTAGCAGTTGATATAGATGATGGAAAACTGGAAGACGCGGTAAAATGTGGAGCTACATTTACGGTTAATTCAATGAAAGAAAATCCGGTTGACAAGATCTTAGAATATACAGAAGGAAAGGGCGTGACCTTGTCTTTGGAAATGTCAGGTGTACCGATCTGTCAGCATCAGGCTATTCTTGGAACAGGAAAAATGGGAAGAGTTGTGTATTTGGGAATTTCTCATAAACCACTGGAATTGTCTGAAAAGGCAGTGGATCAGATCCAGAGATATCAGATCAGTGTAATCGGAAGCTGGAATTCTTTCTCGAACCCATATCCGGGATTTGAATGGACAGAGGCAGCGAAGTTGATGAATGAAAAAGGATTTAATCCAGATTTGCTTATTTCTCATAGATTAGAATTGTCTGAGATGCCGGAAATATTTAAACAGATTGATGAAAAGAAATTAGTTTACAATAAATTAATGTTCTATCCAAACGGAATGGAAGAGAGAAAATAATACCTGGAGGTAAGAAAGATGGCAAAAGAAGCATTGGGGATGATTGAAACAAAAGGACTCGTTGGAGCTATTGAGGCAGCTGATGCCATGGTAAAAGCAGCGAATGTTCGATTGATCGGAAAAGAAAAAATTGGTTCTGGTCTTGTAACTGCTATGGTACGTGGCGATGTAGGGGCTGTCAAGGCATCTGTTGAAGCAGGTGCATCTGCTGCAAAACGTGTAGGAGAACTGGTTTCCTCGCATGTGATCGCAAGTCCTCATGATGACGTGGAAGGTATTCTTCCGAAAGGAGTATAGTCATAAATAAGGGATATGACGATTTCATAAGGCGTTAAAGGGGTGTGTTTGACGCATCCCTTTTTCTGTAATTATCTGAAATATTATGTAAAGGAAGATGATATATGGCGACAAAAAATGAAGAACTTCAGACAGATTTAAAAGTCGAGAGCGTAGAGAAAAAAAAGAGAGTAAGTACAAAAACCCAATCAAAAAAGACTGTGAAAACCCAAAATCAGAATGAGAAGGTAATGAACGACAGATATAAGGCAATGAATGTCGATCAAGATCTGCCAGTGTATTTACTTTAAATGTTATATTCTTGACAGGAGAATAGTGCTATGGTAATATAGAGTTAACAAAATTTAATGCACTATTAACAAATGTTACAATTGATGATTCGATGAATGATAATGCAAGGATAGTCAGATC
>CAYOSJ010000110.1:0-6148 GCA_964406595.1 uncultured Dorea sp. | reverse complement strand
ATTGGGGATACGATAAAGTGCTGTTGATGGTGACGAGAATTTGCCGCTCAACAATGTGGCACCACTTGCCATTGTTATCCCCGCTCCCATCAATCATGCTTACTGGCGACAGCTTATGAAGGGTGACTTTATAGATATCATCTCTAACTGCCCCTATGAAATGCACGAATCATTAACGGACGAAGATTATTCCAAAATTATTTATGACCTAAAGGACGACCACAAGGAGCTGATATTCTTCCTATATCTTAGGGATTTCACAACTAATCAGTTAGCTACCTTGCGTAATCAGAGCGACCGCAACATTCGTGGTGTCCGCTCTACTATCCTTGAACAGATTGAGAAAAAGGTTCTTATGATACTGGTGGACAGGCAGGGAGAGGATTTCCCATTCACCATGGAAGAATTAAACTTCCTAACCAGACATGAAGAAAAAATCCCGGCTACTATGGAAAAGCTTAATAAAGAGAAACTGGCTCTTCTAAAGGAAATCGGTGTTGTGGTAAGAAGAATTGCCAGAGAACAGGAAAAACAGGCGAAGGAAGAAGCCAAAAAACGCAAGAAAAATAATCGAACGAATCATAAAAAAGAAGTTTAAAAATGTATATAGACATGCTATGATAGTAATAGTTTTTACGCAGAAAGGAATTACTATGAAGAATATCTTTCAGAAATCCAGTTCCAACTGGGTGAAATATGATAAATACGAATGGCGCACAGCCGCAAACGGAAAGTGTTATATTACGCCTTCTGCGGATGCCAAGCCATCCATCTACAATCCTATCAAAGATTATGAAAAGCTGGTGCTGACCGCAATCAACATCGGCACTACTGCCATGAACAAGGCTGGTGAAGCAGAATTAAAAGAAGCCATTATGGACTTTGTATCCGAATACGGTATGCTTGGACTTATGACCGCCCTGCCTACCACACCGGATTTTATTACATACGAAGCAGTCTATCTGCCCAAAAATCATTTCATCAAGGAAGAAAGCATCTCTACAGAGAAGTATCTGTCCTACTTCTTCCCTTTTGACAAAATTGATTTCCGCAAGATGGGTATGGAATCCAGTTGGAGTACGGACAGTGCGGAGATGATTGCCTTGATTATGACCATGAAGAATAAGCCACAGGCTGTTATGATGAGCTTTCAGAAGGAATATGCTGAACCCTATGAATGGCTTGTGGAAGTATTCCAAGACTGGGCATTTACCTTCTTCTCCAGTTTCCTTTATTATCTGGACTACGACAGACTGGATGAGAATGAGCGTAACCTGTATCGTCAGGGAATAGCTGCTTTCGGTGGTGTAGCACCTACCTACCGCATAGAACTGCGTGAACGCCCTACCATTGTTTGGGACTTCAATTCTTTGTTGTTATGCGTACAGATGATGTTTTCCTTTATGCTGACGGATGAAAACTCCAGCATGAAGGTATGCAAACACTGCGGAAAGGCTTTTGTTGCCACCAGACCAAATATGGAATTCTGCTCACCACAGTGTAAAAACCAGTACAATGTGTATAAGAGCAGGGCGAAGAAAAATGATACACCAACATAGGAGGACTGCGTATATGAACCATTCGAATATTATTATGTACACAACCGAAGACGGTTTGACGAAAATAGAAACTACCTTTGAAGAAGATACTGTGTGGCTTTCCATCGACCAGATGGCAGAACTGTTTCAGCGTGACCGAAGTGTAATAGGAAAGCATGTCCGTAACATCTTCAAAGAAGGTGAATTAGATAAAGATTCAGTATGGGCAAAATTTGCCTACACTGCTTCCGACGGTAAAGATTACAATGTTGATTTCTATAATCTCGATGTAATCATCTCCGTAGGCTACCGTGTAAAATCCCACCGTGGTACACAGTTTCGTATCTGGGCTATGGGAATATTAAAAGAATACATGAAAAAGGGATTTGCATTAGACGATGACCGGTTGAAGAGACTTGGCGGCGGCAATTACTTTGATGAATTGCTTGCCCGTATCAGAGACATCCGATCATCTGAAAAAGTATTCTGGAGAAAGGTTCTGGAAATCTATGCTACCAGTATCGACTATGATCCTCGTGCCGAGAGTTCCATTCTATTCTTCAAGCAGGTTCAAAATAAGATGCACTGGGCAGCACACAAGCACACAGCCGCAGAGGTTATTTACCTGCGTGCTGATGCTGAAAAAGATAACATGGGACTTACTTCATGGGCTAATGATACCATCCGTCGCTCCGATGTAGAAGTTGCTAAAAACTATCTTACCCAGCAAGAACTTGATGCTTTAAACAAGATTGTTACCGCTTACCTTGATATTGCAGAAGTACACGCTCTCAATCAAGAGCCTATGTATATGAAGGACTGGCTGGAAACCATTGATGATTACCTGAAAATGACCCGCCGCGATATTCTTACCAGTAGCGGTCATATTAGCCATAAGCAAGCACTGGATAAAGCTCATGCCGAATACACCAAGTATAAAAAAAGCTTGGAAAACATCATTTCTCCGGTTGAACAGGACTTTATCAAGAGCATTGGTACATTGGAAGAGATTGCGGATAAACGCTAATAACACTTTCCCTAATAATTATATTATTGTTCATTCTACTAATAAAAATGGTTTTGCATATTATCAATACACAAAGCCATTTTTATTAATACTTGCTGAAACATTTTATATTTTTACTCCTTGTTGTATCGTTTCGGAATTCATTAATTCTCTTCATCATATGGTAATATCAACCAATTCCCAGTTTCTGTTACCCTGTAATATTTATCTGTATCCGTGTCTACCATAAGAACCGGAATCACACCACTATCTAGCACGGTTCCATCTATGTAATAATGACTTTCCCCATCATAATAGATATCGTGAAAACTTGGATTTCCTGCGATTTCTGCCGTTCCAACATGACCAGCAACCACTTTCATAGCCAAACCTTCTATTTTTCCGGTTTCAGCCGGATATTTTCCAACAAAAAATTCATCTCCAGTTCCCCATTCCCATAGGTCACCAGCCTCCTCGTCAATACCAGCATGTACAAAGATTGTATTTCCTGCTGTATAATATCTTGGTAAATTTTCCATCCATTGTATGTACTTATCTTCCATACCTTCATCTATAAATTGTTCTTCATCAAATGTCTTAATCATGTGATTAATTGTAGAATCGCCCCACAAAACAAATTCTTCATGATTCCCCATCAATGCCAGCACTTTATCCAAACCATACCGATTCTGCAATTTCATTATCTTATCCAGAACACCATAATTATCAGACCCGCCATGAATATAGTCTCCCATAAGAATAAGCATCGTTTCTGCTTCTTCTAAATGTTCCATTACCAAGGATAAAGCCACTTCAAATTCAGCTAAGCATCCATGTATATCGCTCATGCAAAAAATCTTCACTCAACATTCCTCCTCTTGCAAATTATAGTATTCCTCTTAACATCTAATAGTGCCAATACTCCAATATTTCTTTTAAGGATTTTGGTTCATAATTAATCCACGTTTTCATACAACCAACATTTAATGCCTTTACTTCTGTTTTATATACGTGCCTACAATCATTATTAATCATGTCTGCAAGACATCTTTGATAATAGTCATCTTCCTGGCTGTTATGCGTATGCCCATAAAGCAAAATAGAACCTTTCCCCATCTTCTTCCAACTAAAGATTGGATAGTGACACAAAACCAGATCATAATTTTTCCCATCAACAGAATCATGTATTTCTCTATAATCACACACCTCTTCAAACAATTGGCGATATCTGTAATCGGAAACATCGTCGTGATTTCCCCTAACTAAAATCTTATGACCTTTCAATGTAGATATATAGGCTATTAAGTTTTCATTCTTGCCACGAAAACTTATATCTCCAAGAATGTACACCGTATCCCCATTTGTAATCTTATTGTTCCACTTAGTTCTAATCGTTTCGTGCATATCATCTTGATTTAAAAAAGGTCGGTTATCAAACCTAATAGAATTTTCGTGAAACAAATGCAAGTCACTAATATAGTAATTCATTCATCTTCATCCTCACTTCCTATGGTAATATTTTTTCCATCTTGCAATCCAATTTCCATCTATCTCGGTGGGCTTTCTCTCATAGAATCTATAATCTCGAATGCTCCATGTTTCATATATCTTTTTATAATTTTTTGACTTATTTCGAAGCGTTTTTTCTTTACGAACTTTCCTATTTGCTTGCATTTTCCAATATTTTCGTGTTCCCCCACATCTACCGCCACATTTAGAAACTGGTGTCTTTTTATAACTACGGCTCATATTTCAGTCCTCTTTTTTCAATTATAAATCGTACTTTTCATTTCGTATAATGCACACATACCGCCCGTGAGACATATTGTTTTATTTCTCCAAATGTAATAGCCACCATTATCCTCCTTCATTTCTAACATTTACTGTCTATCGTATATGGTTTTGGCAATTCTGCCCAAGCAATTACATTTTTGTGCCGTAATCCAAAACCATACTCTTCTGGATATTCCTTCATCACATCCGGCGTGAGATTCCAATATTCACCTATCTCAATCTCATACTCATTATCATATTTGTATGTAACCAAAACTTGTCGCGAATTGTCTGGATATCTATCCGTAACAGGGATCCACTCTATTTCATACTTAATGTCTTTAAATTTTTTTCTTTTATCACCCTCTGGAGTACAATTTACCTGCATTTTCTCCAAACATTTCCATGCAACAATTTGATCCCAGTCAATATAGGCTCCAATTCCATCAAAGACACCACCTTTGTTATTGTCATAATAAGGTTGATAAAAACCAACTAAAGTACTGTATGTATTCCATTTTGTTATACACACAAAAATATATGCCTTGAATTGCTCCGGAAGTTCGCAACTCTCCTTATAAACAATCTCTAAATCTTCCATATCAATAACTAATCTCAAAAGTTTTCACCTCTTTCCTTTAATTCCTGCTTTACTTCCAAATCAACATACTTTAGTTTCAAAGTATCAGTCGGCAATTTTTCTTTAAAATCAACATATCAATCCCACCATAAGGTAAAAGTCTCATTTTGCATCAAATGATTCAATAGTTTCTCCGGCTTACAGTCAACGATTAATGCGTATAATTGTGTGGTCTCTTCTATAAGCTTTTTTGCCTCTTTTTCGGACAATTTTCTACATTTGAATGTTAATGTATCATGCGAAATTCTTAACAATTCTGCATCGTATTTTTCATACCATTCTTTTGCTTTTTCCTGCATAGTCCTAGCATCAGGTGTACTATTCCAACCACCCCAATACCAATCTAATAATCCTAGGACTTCGTAAGAATAATCTACATCAAATCGAACACTTAACATTTCTTCACCTTGCCTCTGACATCTTGATGGGGTATCATCGTACACATAACCACTTAGTGATTTCTTTACCTTGTCCAACTTGAACATACACATGTCTGGAGAATCTATTATGCACTCAACCATATTAAAATTTTCTATATCTGTATTCTGTCGCCAAAACAACTGCTCCGGTTTCATATCATAATACCAACGACCCGAAAACTCATCAAAAGCATTTATCATCACCTTTTCATGCTTTACAATGTAATCCACCTTGTCACCTAATAACCCCGTCATGTTTTTATGCTGTTCTTCTAATTTTTGAAACGCAATTACATATGCATCCTGCAATCTTGCAATACTATCGTATATTCCAAGAAATTCTTCATTTTTATCTGCTTCATTACTCTTTACATCAAACCCTTTCACTAAAATGTAATGTATTGGGTGAGCCTCTAATTCGGCAATATATGATTGTAGGTAGGAATTCCAGTAAGCATATATCTGTTCTTCAGACCATGCACCCGGTTCATCATAAAGATATGCGATAAGCTCTTGTTCTGCCTTGCATACTTCACATAATATAGCTTTATTTTTCGGATCTGATTTAATAATTTTAAACAGCCGATTAATAGCATGTGTATACCCCTGCTCACCATATGCCACTCTGCCTTTTTCTTGTATATCCTTTTTTATATTGTATTTATCATTATACTTAATAATATGCTCGACCTCTTCATCAATCCAAGCCATCTGCTCGTTTGGTCCTATGTCAAGATTTAGTACAAGTTAAAATGAGGTTTTCCTCATCTTA
>CAYOSJ010000109.1:0-6421 GCA_964406595.1 uncultured Dorea sp. | reverse complement strand
CCGGAAGTTCTGAACCTTTCTACCCGGGTTATCACAATGCATGAGGGAGAAAAAACAGGAGAATTAGATAAAAGCGAATTATCAGAAGAGTTGATTTTGAAATATGCCACAGGAGGTGCTGAAAATGGAAACTAAAAAGACAAAAATTTCTGGAGGAGTTCCGAAAAATCCGATTATGAAATATTTGTATTTGAATAAAGGTATTTTGGCAGGTGCAATCGGTATATTCTTAGTGTTTGGGTTTTTGACGGAATTTAAATTTTGGGGAAAAGCAAACCTGATTAATATTCTGAGAATTACCAGTTTGGATAGTATTGCTGCATTTGGTGTCACGTTAATCATTATTACGGGCGGTATTGATCTGTCTGTTGGTGCATTAATGGCCTGTGCAAGTACATATTGTGCATTGTTGATCGCAAATGGAGTACATCCGGCAGGGGCACTTCTGGTTGGTGTGTTGATCGCTACTGCCTTTGGTGCAATCAATGGAGGTATTGTTGCCAATACAAAAATTCCTCCGTTTATTGTAACACTGGGCATTATGAATGTCGGACGAGGAATTGCATATACGTGTTCGGCAGGTACGCCGATTCGTATTTCCGGGGATTTCGGAGAGATCGGAAATGGTTATCTGTTTGATACGATCCCATATCCGATCATATATGCGGCAGTAATTCTGTTGATCACATACATATTGTTGAATAAGACAAAATTTGGACGTTCCATTTATGCCATCGGAGGTAATTCTGAGGCAGCAAGATTTTCCGGAATTAACAGTAGAAAAGTAATTTGGATTGTCTATACATTTGCAGGCTTTTTATATGGCGTTTATGGAGTTATCTCCTGTTCCAGATTATATAGTGGACAACCAACATTGGGAGAAGGAGCCGAACTTACGGCAATTGCTGCAGCGGTTGTTGGTGGAACCAGTATGACTGGTGGAGTAGGAAGAATCGGTGCTACATTTATCGGCGCTTTGATCATGGATCTTTTAAGCAGTGGTCTGAACTTTATGAATGTCCCATTTTACTGGCAATATGTATGTCAGGGACTCGTGGTATTAGGTGCGGTATTTATAGATCTTCAGGTAAAGAAGAAAAAATAGATAAAACTAAGATTATAATTTCGGTATGAAATTATATATATAAAAAATTACAATCAACAAGAAACAAGGAGGAAATGGAAATGAAGAAAAAACTTGTAAGTGTACTTTTAGCAGTTGCTATGGTTGCTACGATGGCTGTTGGCTGTTCCGGTTCAGGTACATCTGATTCTGATAGTGGTGAGTCAAAAGAAGCTGCAGAAGAGACAAAAGATGAGGCAAAGGAAGAGGTAGTATATGTTGATCCTCTTGAAGCAGAAGATGGTTTGCCATTTGCAGCAACAGAATTAAGCGAAGGAAAAACAATTGGTATATCTGTACAGACACATGCAAATGCATTTTTCCTGGCAGAGATTGAAGGCGTAAAGGCTACACTGGAAAAAGGTGGAATTGACGCAGAAGTAATTGCACCGGATCCGGCAAATGATATTAATACACAGGTAGAAGATATTACAGAAATGATAGCACGTGGAGTAGATGTGATTTTTGTTGATGCACTTGATAAAGATGGTATCAAGCCGGCGCTTCAGGAAGCAGAAAGAGCTGACGTTCCGGTAATCGCAATCGATTCTAACGTAGAGGATAAAGATCTTCTTGCAACTCTTGTTGAGTCTGACAACCTGGCTATGGGTAAGATGGCAGGAGAGACTCTCTGTGATGCAATTGACGGCGAGGGTGAGATCGTTGTTATCAACTGGTCAACACTTCAGTGTGTACGTGAGCGTGTAGAAGGTCTTGAAGAAGTAATCAAAGAGTCCTATCCGGATGTTGAGATCGTAGCAGATCAGGATGCATTTGGTGTTGTAGAAGATGCACAGAGTATCATGGAATCTTTCCTTCAGACTTATCCAGATGTAAAGGGTGTATTTGCAATCAATTCTCCAACTGCTCAGGGTGCAGCAGCAGCCATCAAAGCGGCTGGCTTAGAGGGAAAAATTGCAGTTGTTGATATTGACGGAGCACAGAATGATATCGATATGATTAAAGAAGGTCAGATTCTTTGTTCACCAGTACAGTTCCCAAAGACAATTGCCAACAAGGCGCTTGAATGTGCAGAATTAATCTGGGACGGAAAAGAAAGTGAAGTTGCAAAACATTACTATGTAAGTGGTGACAATATTACAAAAGATAATCTTGATCAGTATGATGGAAATACATACTAAAATTCTGCATAAATTAATAAGGGATTGATAATTAAGTAGGAAAAGCGCTGCAGGATAATAAGATTTATTATGCAGCGCTTTTTTGTGAAAGAAAGGAGTCCAGATATGAGTGAAACGTTATTGATGGCAGTTGATTTGGGGACAAGTTTTATTAAAGCAGGGGTTTACGACACAGACAGTAAATGTATTGCGATTGAAACCGAGCCAGTAAAGGATTATCGTCCGAGTCCGGGCGTTTTCATTCAGAAAGGGGAAGAACTTTTTGCATCTGTTCTGGCTTGTATGAAAAAAGCAGGAGATGTATTAGGAGACAGAAGAAAAAATATCGCAGCAATTTCTTTTACCGGTCAGATGTCAGGATTTATGGGTGTGGATAAAGACTGGAATGATATTACAACATGGTCTTGTTCATTAGATAGTCGCTATATGCCGTATGCAGATCGTCAAATGAAAGAGTTAAAGGATGCGTTCTTGCAGGTGGGTGGAACTAATTTTCCACAGATGGCGCCTAAAGTAGAGTGGTTTCGAAATGAGTTCCCGGAAGAAAGCAAAAAAATAGAGAAGTATTTGATGATCAGTGGCTATGTAATTGGAAAACTGGGAGATATTTCTGTTGAGAATGCAGTAATGGATCGTTCTTTTACTGAATGGACCGGACTGGCAGATGTACAGCATGATCAATGGTCAGATGAGATCTGTAAGGCGATAAATCTGGATCAGAAGTATTTGCCGAAGATTGTCAATTCGAATCATATCTGCGCACACTTGAATGAAAAAATGGCAAAAGAAGTTGGATTGACAGCAGGCATTCCTTTGGTATCCGGCGCGGGAGATAAAGTTGCCGGTTGTCTGGGAGCCGGGATCGTGGATTATGGAGATACCATTTTTGAAGCATCTTCTTATGGAGAGGTTAGTACTTGTGTACCGGAGTATCGTCCGGATATGCAGGAACGCAGGCTGGATGTGCTTCCATCAGCGATTCCCGGAGATTTTTATGCGACACACTTTGTGGCTGGTTCCGGAATTACTTTAGATTGGTTTATGAATACATTTGTTAAACATGACGGACTTAGTACGAAAGAAATGTTTGCACAGATGGAAAAGGAAATGGAAAATATTGGACCGGGCTGTGATGGTTTGATGGCAATTGGGCTTCTGGGAGGAAATTCCATGCCATCAGATGGGGCGCTTCGAGGAATGTGGATGGGATATGACTGGAGCCATAGCAAAGCACATTTTTATAAAGCATTGATTGAAAGTTTTACTTATGATTTTACGCTTTGTCTGCAGAGTATTGAAAGACTGTATCCAGAGTATGATATCGGACAGATAAAGATTATCGGAGGAGGAGCAAAATCTCCGGTATGGACGCAACTTAGTGCAGATGTGCAGAATAAAAAATACGCTGTATTGAACAGAGAAGATGTAGCAATGTGGGGTGCGTCTATTCTGGCAGGAAATGCGATCGGTGTATTTGGTGATCTGAAAGAGACAGCGAAGAAGTATATTTGTGTAGAAAAAGAATATTTCCCAGATGCAGAAAATGGAAAGAGATATTACAAATATATGGATTTGTATAAGAAATATGTAATTGAATTGCATGAATTTTATAAAAGAATTCAAGATCTTGCAAATGATAGATAAAAGTCAACGATTATAATTAACAGGGAGTGAATGAACGTGAAAGCTTATGTAATGAATGAAGAAAGAAAGATGGTTGTAAAGGACATGCCTGAGCCGATTTCTACGGAGAACAACGCTATTGTAGATGTAACCTATGCATCTATCTGTGGAACTGATTTCCGTACGTTTACAAAAGGGAATGAAAAGATTACACCACCTCGCATTATGGGACATGAATTTGTTGGTGTAGTAAAGCATGCAGGGGCTTATGCAAAGGCGCATGGTATTCAAAACGGAGACCGGGTAACGGTAGCGCCGGCGATCGGATGTGGAGAATGTTGGCCATGTAAGAGTGGACATACAAATATGTGTGACCATCTTCAGACGATAGGATTTCAGTACGAAGGAGCATTTGCAGAGCAGGTAGAGATTCCTCATCAGGCAATTCGGATGGGAAATGTGATTAAAGTGCCGGAGAATGTTTCTGATATGTCAGCGGTTCTTTCGGAACCGGCAGCCTGTGCTTTGAATGCTCAGCAATATTTAAAAATTCAGCCGGATGATTATGTGGTTATTTATGGAAGCGGCTATATAGGCTGTATACATGCGGAACTTGCAAAACTTGCCGGTGCCAGCAAGATTATTATGGTTGAGATCGCTGAAACACGAGCTGAGATCGCAAAAAAGATGATACCGGAAATTTATATGATTAATCCGCAAAAACAAAACACAGTTGAAGAAGTTGCGAGAATTACAGAAGGAAGAGGCGCCAATGTTGTTATAACGGCGTTGTCAGTACCGTCTGTTCATACAGAAGCTCAGATTATTGCATCGAAAATGGGAAGGATCAGCCTTTTTGGAGGAATCGCAGGAGAGAGCAAAGGCTTTATTGACAGTAATCTGATTCATTATAAAGAATTAGCTGTTCATGGAGTACATGCAACAACACCAGATTTGATGAAACAGATTCTTAACTATGTGGCAGATGGTAAGTTGAATCTTGAAAAATATGTATCTTATGTTTGCAAATTAAGTAATATCGAGGAAGGATTTATTTCTATCAGAGACCAGAATGCATTGAAAGTGCTTGTGCAGCCATAGTAATTTTCCCTGAATATTGAAAAAATAAGAAGGGAAATGAATAGAGTGAAAAGGTAAGGGCGGTGATTCGTATGAGTTGCCGCCTTATTCAATTTTACATAAAAAAGATTCGGTAATTCGTGTTTTTGGATAATAAAAAAAGTTTTGTATGTGTAATTTGCACAAAATAATTTATATAAAGAAATATATATTGACAAAAAGATATAACGAGTATAGAATCAAGTTAACAAAAGATTAGATATCAGGAACAAATGTTACTAATGATTGGGTGGGATTAGGGCATGGAACAACTTTTTATGGGAGTAGATACTGGAACACAAGGCATAAGAATTAGTATCGCTACACCAGATGGACGTTTAAAAGTTAGCTGTGAAGAAAAATGGGATACGCAATATCCAAAAAAAGGCTGGGTGGAACAACTGCCGAAGCACTGGTGGGAGAATATCAGTAAGGCTATTAGAAAATGTGTTTCGTCACTTACAGAAGAAGAACGTATGAGTATTGTTTCTTGTTGTGTATGCGCGACTTCCTCTACAGTATTTGCAGTCAGAGAAGATGGCGAGCCATTGATGCCGGCGATCATGTGGATGGATGCACGTGCGAAAGAAGAGGCAGAAGCCATTAATCGGACGGGACATGAGGTTTTGCAATATTGTGGTGGTTCCGTGTCTTTTGAATGGCTTGTTCCGAAGACATTATGGATTAAAAATAATGAACCTGAAATATATGATTCATGTTATCGGATTGTAGAGCAGCTTGACTGGATCAATTATATGTTGTGCGGTCAATGGGTTGGCTCTATTTGTAATGCAACTTGTAAGTGGAATTATGTGAAAGCCAAAGGCGGTTTTGTAAAAGATTATTTTGATAAGATAGGGCTTCCGGAATATGAAGAGAAGATATTGACAGATATTCGGAAAGTTGGAGAATACATAGGAAATATCAGACCTGAATTAGCAAAAGAATTTGGGATCAACCCGGATATGAAAGTAGTTCAGGGGGGCATAGATGCGCATGTAGCCATGTTCGGTATGAACGTAATTGGAAAGAGACAGATGGGTATTATCATGGGAACAAGTTTTGTGCATCTTAGCCTTGTTGATAAAGAACCATCTTCGATTCAGGGAATATGGGGACCTTATGATAGTGCTGTCGTCGACAATAAGTGGCTCCTGGAAGGAGGACAGACAACAGCTTCCGGATTGGTTAATTGGTTTAGAAATAATTTTCATATTGATGGAAGGGATGGAAATCCGTATCAGCAGCTTATGCAGGCTGCGGCAGAGATTCCACCTGGTGCGGAGGGCATTACGATTTTAGACTTTTTCCAGGGAAATCGAACTCCGTATAAAGATGCAGATGCGAAAGGTGTGATCTTTGGTCTGAATGTGAAGCATACCTGGAAGCATATTTATCGTGCATTGATCGAATC
>CAYOSJ010000108.1:0-6479 GCA_964406595.1 uncultured Dorea sp. | reverse complement strand
GATTTATAATATTTCCAGTATGGAATCGCAAATGAGATAAACATTCCTAAATATATTACAAACATAATGCAGAATAATATCATTAAACCACGGCTAAAAGGCGTGTCAATTAAACTCTGTTGAATCATTTGTGGTATGATTATCAGAAAGAAAATTGTCAAAAGGGGTATCAGGCGTCCTTTGAAAACTCGTTTCATCATATCTAAACGTGAAACATCATCACAGAATATTTCTTCTGTTCCGTTCGTTTCAGAAACTGCCTTGCGAAAATAGCTGTAACCCACATAATCCTGCAAATATTCCCAGCCGCAATCGCTGAACATTTTCACGTATTCTTCTTTGTGGGCAATTCCGTCCTGATTATAATCAAGCTGGTAAATAACATCTTCTGGGACGCACTTTTCAAAATGATAGATACAAAAACCAGATACCTTGACAAATTTCCAACCATTTTTGTGCTGTTCTCTTAAATATGTTTCCTCTTTTTTCCATTCAGGCACAGAAAAGAATCTCAATTCTGTTTTCGTATTTTTCATATTATTTCGCCTCCACCATGCTTTTATATAAGCGTTCAATTCTTTTCATTTCCAACTCAAGCACTTCAGTGCCAAGTTCCGTGATGCAATATATTTTGCGTTTATCTTCCTCTTTTATAAATTTAATCAGACCATCCTTTTCCATTTTAGACAGACTACCGTATAATGTTCCGGGACTGATCTTTATTTCTCCATTAGTCAATAGTTCCGTTTTTTTTACAATGCCATATCCGTGTGATTCTTCTCTAAGGCACAGCAAAATATAAAAACCCGTTTCAGTCATTGGCACATATACTTTTTTAATATGATTATCCATTACATCACCCCACTAAGCACTACGATGTATCGTACTTCGACCTAATTAGTATAGCACTGCGATATAGTAATGTCAAGAACCAATACAAAAGATTTATTGCATACGTTTTATTGCTGTCTGCCATGCCATCGGACAGGTGTATGCAGTTGAGAGCAGAAAGCAGGAGTGCATTGACAGATTGCTCTGTTTGAATTGCGGTATTTCATATCTATATCAGTCACAGGTTATTATTTTTTTCACTTTTCGGGAATAAAGCATGATTGCCAGAAGAAGTGATAACACATCAGCCACAGGTTGTGCCCAGATCAGTCCGTTTGCCTTAAAGATTGCACCGAGCAGGAACATGAAAGGAATATAGACCAGTCCCTGCCTGGAGATATTTACGATCAGGGACTCTGTTGCCGCTCCGCAAGCCTGTAAAGCATTGATGATCACATAGTAAACGCCAAAAAGGAAACTGGTGCAAAGATAGATCCTTGAAAAAGAGATTCCATAGGACAAAGCGGTATTGCCTGACAAAAATACTCCTACAATCTGTTCGGTGAAAATATAACATACGCCTGTAAGAATTGTACTCAAAGCAAAAGCAAATACAAGAGAATATCTTAATATGGCTTTATACCTGTCCCAATTCTTTGCTCCTACGCAGAAGCCGAGAAGAGGTTGAATTCCCTGCCCAAGACCAATACATACCATTCCCGTCATCATTGTGACCTTCATAGCTACGCCGACGCCCGCAACCGCCATATCGCCGTATTGTACCATTTGCCCGTTCATGATAATGCCTGAGATACTCATAAGAAGTGAGCCGAGGGCTGCGGGAATACCGATTGCCAGCACACCGGATGCAACTTTTTCTTTTACTGTAAAGTTTTTGAAGGACACGCCAAGAGAGGATCGTCCTTTTGCAAAATACAGAATGTAATAAAGAGCACCGATTACATTGCCGATCACGGTTGCAATGGCTGCACCTGTAATATTCCATTCAAGCAGCAGGATCATAATCGGATCGAGGATCACATTGATAAGATTGCCAAGCACCTGTCCTATCATGGCTTTCCCAGACTGTCCCTCTGCACGGAGAATATTTGAGAAACAATTTGCGATCAGAACAAAGGGACCGGAAAAGCACACGATCGTAAGATAGGTTTTGGCATATTTCCAGGTGTCGGTGCTTGTTCCGATCATGCCGAGAATCTGTTCCATAAATACGAGGAACAGTACGGACATCATGATGCCGATGCCAACACAGCCCCACATGCAAAAAGAACAAACTTTTTTGGCATAATCCTTTTTGCCTTCGCCTAAAGCACGGGAGATCGCAGAAGTTCCGCCGATACCGAAAACTGTTCCAACTGCCATAAAAAGCAGAAAGACAGGCGTAGCCAGCGATACGGCAGCGACCTGTAGATCATCTTTGGTCATGCCGATAAATAGTGTGTCGGCAAGGTTATAGATCAGCACCATGAGCATGGCTGCCATTGCGGGGATTGCATTATTAAGTACCGCTTTGCGAACAGGTGCATTTGCAAAAATATCTAAAGATTTTGATGTTTCCATATTTCCCTCCTTTTTAATAGCACACTATTATTTTACTTAAAACGATACCCGTCATATAACGGGTTTAGACTAACTGATATTTTTTAATAATTTTAATAGTAACGTGTTTAAGATTTTTTTCTCTTCCGGTGAAAAACCGTATATAAGTCGTTCTTCTGCTTCCTGCATACGTGTGCCGGCTTCTTCGCAGCAGATTTCTCCGGCAGGAGTAATATGTACGACTTTAATCCGCCTGTCGGCAGAATCTCCAAATGCTTCTACAAGTTTCTTTCGTTCTAAGCGGGAAACGATTCCGGCAACTGTGGATTGGGCAATTTGAAAATAATGTTCTAATTCCTTCATAGACAGTTTTTTTCCTTCTGCCTGTTGCAATGTCTGCAACACGGATACCTGCATCATTGTCAGATCCTTTGAACGCAGGTCATTGTTCGCCTGCTTTTCAAGTCTGTCATGTAGTTGCTTGATCAGCAGACCATTGGGTATATATTCAGCCATTTTATAACTCCATTCTTTAAGTATCGTATGTTCACAGAAATAACGATAGCACACTATCAAATAAATGTCAATAGCGTACTAAAGGGGATTGATTAATCTCTTTTTCCCATTTATAATAAAAACGATGTGATTTTTGAAAAGGTAATGATAGTATGGGAAATAAAAATGAGTTACTGCAAAAAATAGAAAATGGTTACAAAAAATTCAGCAAGGGGCAGAAGAAACTGGCGGATTTTATCCGTGAGGACTATGACAAAGCGGCATTTCTGACGGCGGCGAAGATGGGTGAGGAAGTGGGGGTCAGTGAATCTACGGTTGTAAGATTTGCCATGGCGCTTGGCTATGATGGTTATCCTGAATTTCAGAAAGCCCTGGGGGAACTGGTGCGGACGAAGTTGAATTCTATCCAGCGTATGGAAGTGACGTATGGGCGGATCAGTCAGGGAAAGATCCTGTCGACGGTGCTCCATTCGGATATCGAGAAGATCAAACTTACTATGGACAGTATCGACCATGAGGCATTTGAACTGGCGGTGGATACGATATTGAATGCCAGAAGGATCTATGTCATCGGAATCAGAAGCTGTGCTCCACTGGCGAGTTTCCTGACATTTTATCTGAATCTGATCTGTGAGAATGTAATGTCCGTACATTCCAACAGTTCCAGTGAGATTTTTGAGCAACTGATCCGGGTCAGTGAAGAAGATGTGGTGATCGGAATCAGTTTTCCGCGGTATTCTATGCGGACGTTAAAGGCTCTGGAATTTGCAAGCAACCGGAAGGCGAAGGTTATCACTCTGACGGACAGTGTGCATTCTCCGATGACTCTTTATTCTTCCTGCAACCTGATCGCAAGGAGCGATATGGCGTCCATCGTGGATTCTCTGGTAGCTCCGCTGAGTGTGGTAAATGCGTTGGTGGTGGCGTTGTGTATGAAGAAGCAGAAAGAAGTGATCACAACGCTTGAGACACTGGAGGATATCTGGGACGAGTATCAGGTATACAGTAAAGATGAGTTAAATATGATCGGGGATACCGTGAAGTTGTCGGACGGATCCGGAGACGAGGTTTCATAATGGCAAAAGTATTGATTGTGGGCGGCGGCGCGGCAGGCATGTTTGCGGCTGTGTGGGCGGCAAGAAACGGACATGCTGTTTCTGTCTATGAGAAAAATGAAAAGTTAGGGAAGAAATTATTTATTACCGGAAAAGGAAGATGTAACCTTACGAATGCCTGTGATATGGATACCTTGTTTTCTTCCGTAGTAACGAACCAGAGATTCCTGTTCAGCAGTTTTTATGGATATACCAATCAGGACGTCATAGATTTTTTTGAGGAGATCGGCGTGCCGACGAAGATTGAACGGGGAAACCGTGTATTTCCTGTGTCAGACCATTCTTCCGATGTGATCCAGGGACTTACGCGGGAACTTAAAAAATTAGGCGTGAAGGTTCATCTTCATACAGAAGTGAAGGCGGTAGAAGCACAGGAGGAGGCGTTTGCAAGGATCGTGCTTGCAGACGGGCGTATCATAGAAGGCGACGCCTGTATCGTGGCGACAGGAGGACTTTCTTATCGGACCACAGGGTCTACGGGCGATGGGTATCGGTTTGCAGAAAGTCTTGGGCATAAGGTGACAGACCTCATGCCGTCCCTTGTGCCTGTAGAAGTGGCAGAACCCTGGATACAGGAATTGCAGGGATTGTCTCTTAAGAATGTAGAGGTGACGGTCCTGGATGGAAAGGATCCATTGTATCAGGAGTTTGGAGAGATGCTGTTTACCCATTATGGGGTGAGCGGACCTTTGATCATCAGCGCAAGCGCTTATATCGGAAAGAGGTTACTTGACAGACCACTGAAACTGGAGATTGATCTGAAGCCTGCCCTTGATGTGGAGGCACTTGATAAACGGGTGCTTCGGGACTTTGAAGAGAATCAGAATAAGCAGTTTAAAAATGCGGTCGGGAAATTATTTCCTGCAAAATTGATCCCGGTGATGCTGGAATTAAGCGGCATTGACCCGGATAAGAAAGTCAATGTGATCGCAAGGGAAGAGCGGCGTTCGTTTGTAGAACTTATGAAGCATTTTCCACTGACGCTTACGGGACTTCGGGACTATAACGAAGCGATCATCACAAAGGGCGGCGTCAGGATAAAGGAAATCGATCCGGGAACGATGGAGTCTAAATTGATAAAGGGAGTTTATTTTACAGGGGAAGTGTTAGACCTTGATGCGCTGACAGGAGGATTTAACCTGCAGATCGCATGGTCTACGGCTTACGCGGCGGGAAACGCCATTCAATAACAGGAGGAGATTGGATATGGGATATAATGTGGCAATTGATGGACCTGCAGGTGCAGGAAAAAGTACGATCGCAAAACTGGTAGCAAAAGAAAAGGGATACATTTATGTAGATACAGGTGCATTGTACCGTGCGCTTGCCTTTCATTTTCTGGACACAGGTATTGCACCGGAGGACACAGACAAGATCATTGCGGCAGCGAAGGGTGCAGATGTGACCATTCAGTATGAAGATGGTGTGCAGCAGGTATATCTGAACGGAAAAAATATTACTTCCAGACTCCGGGAGGAAGCAGTCGGGAATATGGCTTCCGTATCTTCGGCTGTGCCGGAGGTACGTGCAAGACTGCTTGCACTCCAGCAGAATCTGGCGAAAGAAAAGGACGTGATCATGGACGGACGGGATATTGGCACCTGTGTGCTTCCGGATGCGGACGTGAAGGTGTTCTTAACTGCCAGTGTGGAGACGCGTGCAAAGCGCAGATATGACGAACTGACGGAGAAAGGCGTTGCCTGTGATTTTGATGAGATCGCAAAAGATATCAGGGAAAGAGACGAACGCGATATGTCCAGGGCAACCGCACCATTAAAACAGGCAGAGGACGCAGTCCTCATAGACAGTTCTGATATGACAATCGAAGAAGTCGTAGACGCGATCGTTTCCCTGTGTAGATAAGGAGCAGATTATGGTGAAAGTAGAGTTGGCAAAGACGGCAGGTTTTTGTTTTGGCGTAAGGCGTGCTGTTGACACTGTGTACGAACAGACAGAAAAACATCAGGGTGAGAAGATCTATACTTTTGGACCGATCATTCATAACGAAGAAGTGATCAAAGATATGAAAAGACACGGCGTAGAGGTGCTGGATACCGTGGAGGAACTGGAGGCGCTTACCGAAGGGATCGTGATCATCCGTTCCCACGGAGTACCGAAAAGTATCTGTGATATTCTGGAGAAAAACGGTGTTTCTTATGTGGATGCCACATGTCCTTTTGTAAAGAAGATCCACAAGATCGTGGCAGAAGAAAGCGCAAAGGGCTCTCACATTATCATCATTGGCAACAGTTCCCATCCCGAGGTGGAAGGAATCCGTGGCTGGGCGGGAGACGATGTGACCGTGATACAGACAGCGGAAGACGCGGAGAAATTTGAAATTGAGAACGCGGATCAAAAAGTTTGTGTCGTATCTCAGACGACATTTAATTACAATAAATTCAAAGAATTAGTTGAAATTATCTCGAAAAAGAGGTATGATATAATTGTTTTAAATAC
>CAYOSJ010000107.1:0-6614 GCA_964406595.1 uncultured Dorea sp. | reverse complement strand
AAGGAAATAAAAAATGCTTTCAAAATTCTTCATTATGTAGTATAATACTGTTAAATGTCAATCAGGTCGTTTCAGACTAGAAATCCCAGGAAAAATATGCGGATATGAAAGGATACTAATTATTATGATGAAAGAAAAATACGAAACTCTGTCACTTGCGACATTAAGAGATCTTGCAAAAGCAAGAGGGATCAAAGGTATTTCCACATTGAAAAAAGCAGAAGTGATCGAACTGATGCTTGTGGAGGATAAGAAAGAAAATGAAAAAGAGACACCGGAGAAGAGCGAACCGAGGCGTGAATCGAGACAGTCGGTAAAAGAGATGTCCGCGAATACCGGGGATAAGGAAGTGCATGATATTGATAAATTAGACAGCGGAAATTCTGTTCGTGGTATTCTGGAAGTTATGGCGGATGGATTTGGATTTATAAGAAGTGCCAATTATCTTCCGGGAGATAATGACATCTATGTATCTCCGTCACAGATCCGAAGATTTAATCTGAAAACCGGAGATATCCTGGAAGGAAATACAAGAATTAAGACACAGCAGGAGAAATTCAGCGCCCTTCTCTATCTGACGAAGGTCAATGGCATAGATCCGCTGACGGCTGTGAAGAGACCGAACTTTGAAGACCTGACGCCGATTTTCCCAAATGAGAGGCTGAGGCTGGAGTGTGGGCAGACAAGCGTTGCCATGCGGATCACGGATCTTCTTTCTCCGATCGGAAAAGGACAACGTGGTATGATCGTATCTCCGCCGAAGGCAGGTAAGACAACCCTTCTTAAGCAGGTGGCGCTCTCCGTGCAGAAGAATAACCCTGAGATGCATCTTCTGATCCTTCTCATTGATGAACGTCCCGAGGAGGTAACAGATATCAGAGAGAGCATTGAAGGCGAGAATGTGGAAGTCATCTATTCTACATTCGATGAACTTCCGGAACATCACAAGCGAGTATCGGAGATGGTGATCGGACGTGCAAAGCGACTTGTGGAGCATGGCAAAGATGTCATGATCCTTCTTGACAGTATCACAAGACTTGCAAGAGCCTATAACTTAACGGTACCGCCGTCAGGAAGAACGTTATCCGGTGGTCTTGACCCGGCAGCACTTCACATGCCAAAGCGTATTTTTGGCGCAGCCAGAAATATGCGCGAGGGAGGCAGCCTTACGATCCTTGCAACTGCTCTGGTAGATACAGGAAGCAAGATGGACGATGTGATCTACGAGGAATTCAAGGGAACCGGTAACATGGAACTTGTGCTTGACCGCAAACTTTCAGAGAAGAGAGTATTTCCGGCGATCGATATCCCGAAGTCCGGAACGAGAAGAGAAGACCTGCTTCTTACAAGAGAAGAGCAGGAAGCAGTAGATACGATGCGCCGTGCGCTCAATGGAATGCGCTCGGACGAGGCGGTAGATAATATTCTGAATATGTTCTCCAGAACACGGAATAATGCCGAATTTATCCAATTAGTAAAAAAGACAAAATTAATCTAGACAATGCACTTGTTTTATGATACAATAACAAAGCTGTTTAGAAAACGAATCATAATCGCGTTTAACGCAACTAAAATAAAGAAGAGGTGAAAATCATGAAAGAAGGAATACATCCAGAATATCATCAGGCAACTGTAACTTGTAACTGTGGAAATACATTTGTAACAGGATCTACAAAAGAAGATATCCACGTAGAGATCTGCTCCAAATGCCACCCATTCTACACAGGACAGCAGAAAGCAGCTCAGGCTCGTGGCCGTGTTGATAAGTTCAATAAGAAATACGGAATGGACAAATAAGTTTGCAAGTATCGGGTTGAGGTTTTTTAAAGAATCTCAACCCTTTTATCATGTTTTTGAATTGATCGAAGGAGTATATATGAAATCATCCAATATTGGCGGGCAGGCAGTTCTCGAAGGTATCATGATGAAGCATGAGGATCAGTATGCCGTGGCAGTCCGTAAACCAGATGGAGAGATCCATGTGGAAAAAGATACTTATAAGAGTGTTTTCAAATGGAAGAGATTTACAAAGATTCCGTTTGTCCGGGGTGTATTTAATTTTATAGATTCTATGGTACTGGGTATCAGGACACTGACTTTTTCGGCGAAGTTTTTTGAGGACGAGGGAGAAGCTATGACAAAGAAGCAGGAAGATCTTATGATGGCGGGAACGGTCGTGTTCTCTGTTGTCATGGCAGTGGCTATCTTTATGGTGCTTCCTTACGGCTTGTCTTCTCTGTTAAAACCGTTGGTGCCGTCTTATCATGTCCGTACATTGATCGAGGGATTTGTAAGGATCGCTATTTTCATCGTCTATGTGCTTCTGATCTCCCGTATGGAAGATATTCAGCGGACATTTATGTATCACGGCGCGGAACACAAGTGCATTAATTGTATTGAACATGGGCTTCCTCTTACCGTGGAAAATGTAAAGAAGAGTTCCAGGCAGCATAAGCGCTGTGGAACAAGTTTCTTGTTTTTTGTGCTGGCGATCAGTATTATCTTGCTGTTATTGATCCGGGTGGAATCGCCGGTTATGAGGGTTCTCGTGCGGATCGCCCTTCTCCCGGTGATCGCAGGAATCTCCTATGAGGTCCTGAAACTTGCAGGAAACAGCAGCAATGGCCTGGTAGAATGGTTCAGTAAGCCGGGGCTGGCGATACAGAAACTGACGACAAAGGAACCGGATGAGCGTATGATAGAAGTGGCGATTCAGGCTGTGGAGGCTGTGTTTGATTGGAGAGCGTATGAAGAAGAGAACTTTCACACTGCAGGAGATCTATAAAGAAGGAAGAGAAGTCCTTGAAGAATCCGGCAATGAAGAGAGCGCTATTGATGCGTGGCTTTTGCTTTCTTATGTGACAGGCATCAGTAAAGCCGCTTATTATGGAGATCCGCAGAAAGAAGTAAGCGCCAAAGAGGCAGATCGGTATTTTGCGTGCATTCAAAAACGATGTGAGAAAATCCCTCTCCAGCATATTACAGGAGAGCAGGAATTTATGGGCTATACGTTCCATGTCAATGAACATGTGCTGATCCCCAGACAGGACACAGAATGTCTTGTAGAAGAGGCGCTGAAAATGCTGGAGGAGGATATGCGGGTACTGGACCTGTGCACAGGAAGTGGCTGCATTCTCTTAAGTCTCCTTAAGATGGGAAGAGAGAAGCGCAAGAAAGAAGGCGTGACCGGTGTTGGCGCTGATATTTCCGGGGAAGCGCTTTATATGGCAAAGAGAAATGCCGAAGCGCTGCAGGTAGAAGCCGGATTTATACAGAGTGATCTTTTTAAACGGGTAGAGGGGACATTTGATATGATCGTGTCGAATCCGCCGTATATACCGACGGCAGAGATCGAAGGGCTTCAGGAGGAGGTAAGGATCCACGACCCATACATTGCGCTGGACGGGAAGGAAGATGGCTTACATTTTTACCGGAAGATCGTGAAAGAGAGTCTGAGATATCTGAACCCCGGAGGATATCTGATGTTTGAGATCGGGTGTGAACAGGGGGAGGCGGTATCGTCTCTTATGCGGGAAGCGGGATATCAGGATCTCTATATAAAGAAGGATTTATCAGGGCTTGACCGTGTCGTATACGGAAGGTATGATAGAAAATAGATAATTATGCCGTAAGAAATGGCAGAAATGATATGAAGGAGGATATGATATGTTTGACAAGTTAGAAGATTTGCTCATTCGCCTGGAGGAGATCTTAAGTGAATTGCAGGAGCCGGATGTGGCAAATGACCAGAACCGCTTCCGTAAGCTTATGAAAGAGCAGAATGACTTAACTCCTATCGTGGAAGCATATAAAGAATATAAAGAGTGTAAGCAGACCATTGAGGACAGTCTGCAGATGTTAGACGAAGAAACGGACGAGGAATTAAGAGAACTTGCCAAAGAGGAGCTGAATGAGTCCAAGGCGAGAGTGGAAGAACTGGAGAAGGAACTTAAGATACTTCTTCTTCCGAAAGACCCGAATGATGACAAGAACGTCATCGTTGAGATCCGTGCAGGCGCAGGTGGTGATGAGGCTGCCCTTTTCGCTGCCGAGATATATCGTATGTATCTTCATTATGCAGAGGGCAGGCGCTGGAAAGTGGAACTGGTGGAATGTGAAGAGATCGGGATCGGTGGTATGAAGAATGTGACCTTTATGATCAGTGGAACCGGTGCATATTCCGTGATGAAATACGAGTCCGGCGTTCACCGTGTACAGCGTGTGCCGGAGACAGAGTCCGGCGGACGCATCCACACATCTACCATTACGGTGGCAGTCATGCCGGAAGCAGAGGAAGTAGATGTTCAGATTGACGAAAAGGATATCCGTATCGATGTTATGCGTGCGTCAGGAAATGGTGGACAGTGCGTAAATACGACGGACTCGGCAGTGCGTCTGACGCACTATCCTACAGGGATCGTCATTTACAGCCAGACAGAGAAGTCGCAGCTTCAGAATAAGGATAAGGCATTTGCACTCCTGCGAGCAAAACTTTACGATATCGAGTGCCAGAAACGCCACGATGCCGAGTCAGAGGCAAGAAAGAGCCAGATCGGGACCGGAGACCGTTCGGAGAAGATCCGCACTTACAACTTCCCACAGGGACGTGTGACCGATCACCGGATCGGACTTACCCTGTATAAACTTGATAAGATCATGAATGGAGATATCCAGGAGATCATCGACGCCTGTATTGCAGCGGATCAGGCAGCCAAACTGGCAAATATGAATGAATAGATAATGCATGTAACATAACACAGGTGAATGAGGGGGTTGTCTGCAGTCCTGGCGTTCACCTGTGTTCTCTTATGGGAATGGCCGGTTGGATTTTATTTTGCATTATGATAAAATAAATGAACGGGAGGCGAGCAAAGGTATGAGGGAAAAGTTAAAGAAATTATTTGCCTATTATAAACCATATAAGTTATTATTTTACAGCGATATGATCTTTGCGGTGGCAGGAGCGGCGATCACTCTTGTGATACCGCTTATCATCCGTTATATCACGAATGAAGTCGTATATTTTGAAGCGGCAGAGGCAAGACATGCCGTTCTGACATTGGGAGCGGTACTTGTGGGATTTGTGCTGCTGGAAATATTCTGTAATTTTTATATCGCTTATTTTGGACATATCATGGGAGCAAAGATGGAAGCAGATATGCGTCGGGATATCTTCGGGCATTATCAGAAGCTGACTTTTGCATTTTATGATAACCAGAAAGTAGGACATCTCCTGTCCAGGATCACGAGTGATCTGTTTGATATCAGCGAACTCCTCCATCACGGGCCGGAAGATCTGGTGATCTCGGTTATCAAGATCATCGGTTCCTTTGTGATTCTTCTTACGGTCAATGTAAAACTGGCGCTGATCGCATTTTCATTTATTCCGGTGATGGCAGTATTTGCCTTCTATTATAATGGAAAGATGAAGAAGGCGTTCAAGAGGAACCGTGAGAGGATCGCAGACATCAACAGTCAGATCGAGGACAGTCTTGCAGGGATCCGTGTAGTAAAGTCTTTTGCCAATGAAAAAGAGGAAATGAAAAAGTTCAAAGCAGGGAATGATAATTTTGTAGCGGCGAAGAAGATCAGCTACAAATACATGGGTATCTATAATTCCGGGCTTGGAGCCATGACAACGCTGGTAACGGTAGGTGTAGTAGTGGCAGGCGTACTTTTGATGCTTACAGGAGATGTTATGATCGCAGATCTGATCACATTTATCTTGTATATTACGAACTTTACGGATCCGGTGAAGAAACTTGTGACTTTTACAGAGCAGTTCCAAAACGGTTATTCCGGGTTTGAACGTTTTCTTGAGATCCTTTCCATCGCACCGGACATTGCAGATAAACCGGATGCGGTGTCGGTGGAGACGGTAAAGGGAGATATCACATTTGAAAATGTGTCTTTTCGTTATGAGGATCAGAACGAGCAGGTGTTTCATGGGATCGATCTTGATGTGAAAGCCGGAGAATATATTGCCCTTGTCGGTCCATCGGGAGCAGGAAAGACAACATTTTGCAGTCTGATCCCGAGATTTTACGAAGTGTCGGAAGGGGCGATCCGCATTGACGGGATCGATATCCGTGACATGAAAGTGTCCGATCTTCGGAATCAGATCGGAATTGTACAGCAGGACGTCTATTTATTTGCAGGAACGATCATGGATAATATCCGCTATGGAAAACCAGGCGCCACAGACGAAGAAGTTGTCCGGGCGGCGAAAAATGCCAATGCCCATGATTTTATCATGAGTTTCCCGGAGGGTTACGACACAGATATCGGGCAACGGGGCGTGAAACTTTCCGGCGGTCAGAAGCAGAGACTGTCGATTGCCAGAGTATTCCTTAAGAATCCACCGATCCTTATTTTTGACGAGGCAACCTCTGCGCTTGATAACGAGAGTGAGAAGATGGTACAGAAATCACTGGAGAGCCTGGCGAAGGAGCGGACGATATTTGTGATCGCCCACAGGTTAAGCACGATCCGTAACGCGAGTAAGATACTGGTGCTTACGGAACATGGGATTGAAGAGCAGGGGACGCATAAGGAACTGATGGAGAAGAAAGGATTATATGAGGCTCTCTACCACACAAACTTTGAGACAAATT
>CAYOSJ010000106.1:0-6888 GCA_964406595.1 uncultured Dorea sp. | reverse complement strand
TTTCCTTGATTTGATTTCTTATGAATGATATGATTATAAGCAGTGAAAATCATCTAAAATAAGAAGAAATAAAGAGGTGGTATCTCTATGACAACAAATGAAAAAGCACTTATGATGCATGAACAGTGGCAGGGAAAACTGGAAACCACAGCAAAAGCCAAAGTAAATTCCCGCGAAGACCTGGCGATCGCCTATACCCCTGGTGTAGCAGAACCTTGTAAGGTTATCGCTGCAGATAAGAACGCGGCTTATACTTACACGATGAAAGCCAACACGGTAGCCGTCGTATCAGATGGAAGTGCGGTCCTCGGACTTGGCAATATCGGAGCTCATGCAGCCATGCCTGTTATGGAAGGAAAAGCAGTGTTGTTCAAAACATTTGGCGGCGTAAATGCAGTTCCGATCTGCCTGGATACGCAGGATACAGAAGAGATCATCCGAACCGTTGTAAATATCGCACCTGCATTTGGCGGGATCAACCTGGAAGATATCAGTGCACCGCGTTGTTTCGAGATCGAAGAACGCCTGAAGAAACTTCTTGACATTCCGGTATTCCACGATGACCAGCATGGCACTGCCATCGTCGTCCTGGCAGGTATCATCAATGCCCTCAAGATCACCGGAAAGGTTATGGAAGACTGCCGTATCGTAGTCAATGGCGCAGGAAGTGCAGGACTTGCCATTACGAAACTGCTCCTGAGATATGGCTTTCAACATATCGTTCTCTGCGACATCCATGGGATCATCAGCAAAGAGGCTCCGCATCTCAACTGGGCGCAGAAGCAGATCGCGGAGGTTACCAACCTTGAAGGAATGAACGGCTCACTGGCTGACGCTCTTAAAGGCGCCGATATTTTTGTCGGTGTATCTGCTCCGGATATCGTGACTGCTGAAATGATCCGCTCCATGAACAAAGATGCGATCGTCTTTGCAATGGCAAATCCGGTACCGGAGATCATGCCGGATATCGCAAAGGCTGCCGGAGCAAGGGTTGTCGGAACCGGACGCTCTGACTTCCCGAACCAGGTAAATAATGTCGTCGCCTTCCCAGGAATCTTCAAAGGGGCTTTGGAAGGACGCGCCTTGCAGATCACAGAGGAAATGAAACTGGCAGCTGCAAAAGCGATCGCCGGACTTGTGGCTTGTGAGGATCTGGACGAAGAGCATATCCTTCCAGAGGCATTTGATCCACGCGTTGCGGATGTGGTAAGTGCAGCAGTAAAGGAATTGATCTGAGATGACCATGTATTGGGGTGAAAAACGGTATTACTCTCTGAGTTATCATATCAGGCAGACATTCGGAGAAAAATTATATAAGATTGCTTTAAATGGCGGTATGACCTGTCCAAACCGTGACGGCACGCTTGGCAGCCGGGGATGCATCTTCTGCAGCGAAGGAGGCTCCGGCGATTTTGCCGGGGATGCAGCCTTGTCTATAACAGAACAGATCGAACGTGGAAAATCTCTTGTGGCAGATAAGCACACGGGCAGTTCCTACATCGCCTATTTTCAGGCATATACGAACACTTATGCGCCCCTTCCTTATCTACAGGACATATTTACAGAGGCGGTCGATCACCCGGACATACGGATGCTGTCCATTGCCACAAGACCTGATTGCCTGGACGGCGAGACCGTCAGGCTGCTGTCCGAACTCAACAAACGCAAGCCCGTATGGGTAGAACTGGGACTGCAGACGATCCACGAATCCACTTCCCGCTTTATTCGGAGAGGTTATGAACTGCCTGTATTTGAAAGAGCCCTGTCACTTTTAAGGGACGCAGGTATCGAAGTAATCGTCCACACGATACTGGGACTGCCGGGTGAAGACCGGGAGATGGTCCTTGAAACCATGCGCTATCTGAACCGTATGGATATCCAGGGCGTGAAACTGCAATTACTGCATGTCCTGGAACACACAGATCTGGCTGACTATTACAGGGCCGGGAACTTTCATGTATTATCCATGGAGGAATATTTTGCTCTTCTTGGAAGCTGCATCTCTCATCTGCGTCAGGACATTGTGATCCACCGGATGACCGGAGACGGTCCAAAGCATCTGCTCATCGCACCTGTATGGAGCGCTGATAAACGTCAGGTTCTCAATCAGATGCAGGCTTACTTCAAACAACATGATATCTGGCAGGGAAAGGAGTTAGTACCATGACTGAGATATTCAAACTTTACAAATTGATCATTCTCTATATGTTAGACAAAGTGGATTTTCCTCTGACAAATTCACAGATTTCCGAATTTATTTTAGACGAAGGATATACCACGTATTTCAAACTGCAGCAAACACTTGCTGAACTGGCAGAATCAGGATTTGTCCGGGAAGAGGCAACCCACAGTCGTACATTCTATCATCTGACAGAAGAAGGAGCGCAGACCATCCGTTATTTTAAAAATGATATCTCAACTGCTATCCAGAGTGATATTGACTCTTTTCTGCAGGACAAGCGATATGAACTGAAAAATGAATCTTCTATCAAATCCGATTATTACAGGATCCCAAGCGGAGAATATGCCGTCTCCTGTAAGATCATTGAAAACCAGGCTCCGATGATCGAACTGACAGTGACTGTTCCATCAGAAGATGAAGCTGCGACTGTTTCTAATAACTGGAAAAATAAGAATCAGGAAATCTATGCCCTGGTTATGCAGCACTTGCTGTGATCATATCATGACAGGAAGGATCTAACTATTATGAACATTCGAAAATTAGGAGAATTGTATGTCAGTTTCTTCAAGATCGGCGGACTGACTTTCGGCGGCGGGCTCGCCATGCTTCCTATGCTTCAGCGCGAAGTTGTTACAGACCGTGGCTGGTGTAAAGAGGAGGAACTGTTGGACATCTATGCGATCGGACAGTGTACACCCGGGATTATCGCTGTAAACACGGCGACTTACGTAGGATATAAACAGGCGGGATTCATCGGCGGAGTTTTCGGAACTTTGGGACTGATCACACCATCACTTATCATTATCTGTCTCATTGCCTCCATTTTACAGAATTTTATCAATCTTCCCACCGTCGTCCATGCTCTTGCCGGCATTCGTATCGTTGTATGTGCACTCATGCTCAACACGGTCGTAACGATGGCAAAAAAGGGAATCGTAGACAAACTGGGCGCAGTATTATTCACAGGCGGCTTTATCCTCGCCTGTTTCACGCCTCTGCCTACCGCTCTCATCATCGTACTTGCAGGCATCATCGGAATTATCGCCAGGAGAATGGGAGGTAAGAAGTCCTCATGATCTACTTAACACTTGCAGTTGAATTTTTTAAGATCGGTCTTTTTTCCATCGGCGGCGGCATGGCAACTTTACCGTTTCTGATGGATCTGACCAGAAAATACGACTGGTTTACAGCCAGTGAACTTGCCAACATGGTTGCCATCAGCGAAAGCACTCCGGGACCTGTCGGTATCAATATGGCAACTTACGCAGGTTATAATGCTGCCGGTATCCCGGGGGCACTGGTTGCCACTTTGTCACTGGTCGCCCCGGCGCTGATCATCATTGTGCTGATCGCCAAATTCTTAGAAAACTTCAGTGAAAACCCGACTGTAAAGGCTGTATTCTACGGAATCCGCCCGACTGTGGCAGCGCTGATCGGATATGCGGTATGGGAACTCCTCAAGATCGCACTCATCGTCACAACAGACTCCGGGGCGCACATTGATCTCACCGGCACATGCATCTGTCTGGGAGTCTTTCTTCTCCTGCAGGTGAAGAAACTTAATAAGCTCCATCCGCTGGTCTGGATCCTGGCAGGGGCTGTTGTGGGAATCCTGTTGAGATTATAGAATAACCGGGTAAAAACAAAGCGTTGCAAAACCGATGAATACTCACCAATTTTGCAACGCCCTACTCTTTTTATGTTGGTCTAAGCACGTACATCTATGAGATTTTCACTTGGAGTCATCTTCTCTATAGCATCTATCATCTCTGTGATCACTTCCGCATTTACCTCTGCTGACTCCATCACCTTTTTGGAAACAGATGTCCCAACTTCCATACCAAGTTTATAACTTGCCAGTTCCATACTCATTGCTGCTATATCCATAATCATCCACTTTCCTTTCTTCCTAAAAGTCTCTGTCATAATATAAAATCTTGTCTTAATTATCGGACATATTTCCAAAATCTTAAGTAATATAACAGTAAAAAATAATCCCTTTTTTCTTCCTTTCCCTTTCATGTTCCTTTCATTATGCCGATATATATTATATAAGAAATGTTAAAACAGCGTATCAGGAATCTGAAGATCCCGGAAAGGAGTGTTGTTATGCGGGTTAACAGTCAGTCATCAACATTACCGCTCTTATCATTGCCGCAAGTTTCTGCATCTTCCAGATCTGTGCCCGTGGAAACACCGCCTTCGGCTACAGAGCAGTTAATGAATGAGTTAAAAAATAAATATCAGCATATACAATTTGACTTTGTATCATTTGAAAATGATGACCAGTTCAAACAATATGTTTCCTCTAAGCGAGGGCTTAACAATGTTACCATTGACCCGGCTCTTCTGGAAAAGATGGCAAATGACGATACTGTCCGGATCCGGGTGGAAAGTGTCTTAAGCCTGCTCGACAACTACCGTTCTTCTTCTCAGTTACAGGCGCACCTCATGGACAAACGGCTGACCGGCATGGGACTTTCTTTTGACGCGAATGGAGAAGTATCAAAATGGACGGTTATGGAAGACAACCCAAAACCTGATTTTTCCTCTTCGATCCTGAATGGCGAGGGCAGCCACAGATGGCGTCAGTTTTATCAGAAGCGGAAGAACACGAAGATGACCACCTACAAGTATTCTCACAGTCAGAATATGTCAAACCTTGCAAGAGCAAAAAGCATATCGTCTGTCAGAGGACTGATCGCCTCGAAAAACCGCGAGATCCAGACAGTGAAGCTACAGGTTTCCGACCCTGCGCAGGCTGCGGCTATCGTTCGTCAGATCCGGTCCGTCATTCGAAGCGGCAATATTAAGATCGCACGGCTGCACAGAGAAGAACGGTTGTCTCAGCAGCAGAAGATCGCCGCGAAAAAAATGAAAGTCAAACTGGAAAAACAACTTGCAGAAGAACTACGCCGGAAACGTACGGCACGCAAAGCACAGGAACGTTGCCAGACAGCCTGTATGGAAGATATCTTCCGAACACCTTCCGAGAATGATTACCGATACAAAGAAATCTGCGAACAATATGCAGAAACCATGTCCGGTATGACGGGATCTGTTCCCGGGGCTCCCGCCGTTTCAACAGAAGCTGCTGCTTCTGAAGCCCGGACCGAGGTCACTTCAGTGACAGGCATCGATTGCTCTGCATGATTCTTTATATATAGGACAAACTATTTCCGGCAACGCTTAATATTTATGTCCAAATGGTCGAAAGACAATATGAGAGTTTTTAAATATCACTCAGGAAAGGAGGAGAAACTATGGCAATCAACGGAATTAATTCTTATGGAATGGGATATTATAATTATCAGTCTTCAATCAGTAATATCCGGCTTGCTCAGGCTTTATCCAAAAACACGAGATACATGCAGTCAAGTGCATCGTTAAATGCTCCGGTAACCGGATCCCTGAAGTCAAGTATGACCTTTATGAAGCAATACAATTCCAGTATGTCCGATCTTATGAGCACAGCAAATTCTCTGAAAAATGCGAACAGTGCGACCAGCCTGTCTGTTACCAGTTCTGATGAAAAGGTGGCAACTGCCACAAAGAGATTCGGCTTCCAGGATACCAAAGACATCTCTCTGGATGTCGCTCAGCTTGCACAGGCACAGACAAATGTAAGCGCTGGAGTAAAGGGTTCCGATACAGCCGCTGAATCTATGAACTTCACAGTTGGAAACGGAGCCAGATCTGTAAATGTCAACGTAGATGCTCTCAACAGTGACGGCACTTCCAAGACAAACGCACAGATGCTCAAAGAAGCTGCAGACCAGATCAACAACGGTTCCGCGAATGTACGCGCAAATGTTGTTGAAAAAGATGGTGTTTCCACCCTTGAATTAACTGGAACATATACCGGAGTTCACAATGGCTTCCAGGTAAGCGGCGACCTTGGCGCTGCCAAAGGTCTGGACGCAGTTAAGACGGAAGCTGCAAATTCCAGATATTCGGTAACGATTGATGGAAAGACAACAAATTATGAATCCTACAGTAACGATATCACTGTTGATTCTACCAGAGTTGGTGTTTCGCTGAAGAGCACAGGTAAGACTACGATCAGTTCAGGTCTTGATTTTGAAAAGACAGCAAAGGATCTTGGCAATCTGGTAGACGCTTATAATTCATCATTAAAACTTCTTAATGATAATTATGACCGTGGAACCGGCGTATACAGACAGTTACGCAACCTTGTCGGAGGTCTTGGCGCTGAGAAGTCTCTGGAAAAACTTGGAATCACCGTAAACAAAGACGCTACTTTAAACTTTGACAAGAGTGTTCTGCAAAAGAGCATGAAAGAAGAGCCTTCCTTAACAAGAAGCCTGATTTCAAGCACTGCTAATATGGCATTCAACAAAGGCTCTGCAGGTATGCGTGTAAATTCCAGTACATTGATCAACAATGATATAGAGGCTGCACAGGCAGAGGCTATGAGCAATCCATATCAGTCATTCAATATGTACTCAAAGACAGGCGCTTATACGCTGAATAATTATTATGCTCTTGGCATGATGATGAATTATCTGGTATAGGATATCCTTTTCAAACGTTGCTTCCGCTGACCAAAGTCAGCGGAAGCAGTTTTTATGACCGGACCTATCCCAGAAGGAATTCACTCATCACATAGTTACTGATATTGATTCCTTCTTTTGTAAGTTTCAGAAATTCCCCTTCCTCTAAGAGTAATCCCTTACCCTTCATAT
>CAYOSJ010000105.1:2094-7206 GCA_964406595.1 uncultured Dorea sp. | reverse complement strand
GGCAGCTTGAGGCTCTGCTCCCTGATGATCTGGAAGTGCTGAGGATGAAACAGCAGATCCTGCGGGAAGAATAGAAAACAACACCAAAAAACCTCATTTATCTATGATATAGTTCTCTATAACATAGGTAAATGAGGTTTTTATGCCTAACAGTAATAACTTATGGTCATCAAAATAAAAACACCTTCCCAGACAAGATCTTTCTTACCGCCGCCAACAGATCCTCCGCCTCCAGTTCCGGCACAGCAGGATATTTTCCATCTTTCCCACCCTCTCCGGTGTGCACAAGCACCGTATGGAGTCCTGCATTAATCCCCGTTTGGATATCTACTGTAGTATCTCCAATAATATAAGACTCAGACAGATCAATATGATATTGATCTGCCATTGCCTCAATCATACCAATCTTCGGTTTCCGGCAGTTGCACTGAATCTTGTATGCCGGGTTCTCCTCAGGATAGCCTTTATCCGGATGATGGGGACAAAACGCAATCCCATCCAGATAAGCGCCTTCCGCTCCCAGCAACGTCTCCAGTTTTCTGTGAATCTCCCTGACATCCTCTTCGCTGCACAGGCCTCTCGCCACCACCGGTTGATTCGTAACGATAATTGCAAGGTATCCTGATTCGTTCAATAGTCGGATTGCTTCCGCTACCCCTTCGTACAGTTCCAGTTGCTGCGGCAGGCTGATCAACCCTGCATAACGATTCACCGTTCCATCCCTGTCTAAGAACACACACCGCTGCTTCTTTGAGAGATTTTTCATTTCCCACGTACCGACCTGCTGCTCCGAAGACACCTTTCTGAACCTTTCCGGCGTACCGGCATCTTTCATGTATTCGCTTGTACGGTAGCCAAACACACGTCCTGTAGAAAGAAGTTTTCCAACGATTTCCCGCTCCCAGTCCGTTTTTACCGGTTTCGGTATGTTACATAAAACCTCTCGTTCCAAAACAAATATCCCTGCATTCACCAAATTAGAAAACCAGCCCGTCCTCTTCTCTTGTTTCCATAGAAACTTCGTGACCCTCTGCTGCGAATCCACCTCCAGCAGATCCGAATCATGGGGATGCCCGTTGGGATGGCAGGTCAGTGTAACCAGCGCCTCCTTCTTCAAATGAAACTCCAGCAGGCGTCGGATATCCAGGTCAAACATCACATCCCCGTAAATAAGCAGATATCGCTCTGCCGGAAATTTGTGCAAATAATAAAGCGCCCCTGCTGAACCAAGGGGCTCTTTCTCTTCAATATAGTCAATGTTGACGCCAAAATGCTCTCCGTTTCCAAAATACTCCCGGATCTTCTCACCGAGATGTCCTATAACAATGACAAAATCGCAGATTCCGTATTCTGCCAGTTTTTCAATCTGCCACAAGAGCATTGGTTTTCCATTCATGGAAAGCATCGGCTTAGGGATCACATCCTGCGTCAGTTCACGCATACGACTTCCCAGACCGCCCGCCTGGATCACTGCCGTAGCATCTACTCTCCGACTGCGATTAATCGCATTTCCATTTTCTCCAGAGTTATCTCTTTTCATGGAACTCCCTCTCCTTCAGAACACTTTTCACTGTCATCCGCACTGCCTCATCCGATGAAAAACGGGCGCGCCAGCCGGCCGCATGAATCTTATCTGTACAGTATTCAAATCGCGGGACGTCACCTTTCCAGCCGCCTTCGCCGCCGGTATATTCATACTGCACATTCTTTAGCCCCATTTCCCCACAAACAATATCAGCAATGGACGTCACGCTTGTGGCTCCTTCCACCCCTACATTGTAGAGAGTGACACCTTCCGGCATATCCATAAATTTCAGGATCGCCTCTACCAAATCAGCAATATAAATGTACGGCTTCGTCTGTCTTCCATCTCCCAGAATCACCAGCCTGGACGGATTTTCCGCAAGCTTCTTCATAAAATCATAGATCACACCATGAGTCAGATGCCCTCCGATTACATTGGGAAAACGGAAAATTAAAGCACTCATATCATTCATATAGGAAAAAGCACTGATCAACGCTTCGCTTCCCAACTTTGCAGCCCCATAATAAGAAACCGGTGAAAGATTGGGTGTATTTTCATCAAGGACTTCATCCCTCCTATCTCCATATACCGCCGATGTAGAAGCAAAGAACAGTTTTTTTACCTTATGCTTTCTCATTGCGTCCAGAATGCGAAAAGTAGTGGTATACGTATTTCGGTACTCGATCCCCGGATGATTGGCACTTTCCCTGATATCAGAATTTGCTGCAAGATGGAAGATATATTCCGGGCAATATGCTTCAAATAACTCATTCAATACACGTTCTTCTGCTGCATCCGCTTCAACCAGGATAAACTCCTCCTTCTGCAACAGATGAGACACATTCTCTGCGTTTCCGAGAGAAAAATTATCCACACAGACCACTTCATGACCGTCTTTTATCAACTCCGTACAAAGATTACTCCCGATAAATCCTGCACCGCCAATCACCATTGTTTTCATACGATACCTCCTTGTTCCTTTCTTTGATTCCACTGTATTTATTCCTGTATCTAATCCCAGTATTTATCACCAATATAGACTACACTGGTCCCGTCATGTTCGAAAGACACCGGAAACCGTTTTAATCCTAATGCTTCCCCTAACTTCTTCTGTCTTTGTTTTTCGCAGTAAAACAATAAGAAGCCGCCACCCCCTGCGCCTAACAGTTTTCCACCGGTGGCGCCATTTGCCATCGCACACTCATACATTGCATCAATTCTTGAATCTGCAATCCCACTTGCCAACTCTCGCTTCTTCCTCCATCCTTCATTCAGGATCTTTCCAAAATCCGAAAGTTCATTGCATTCCAACGACTGCTTCATGGCTCTTGCGAGAGAACACATCTGAAGTAAATTTTCCGTTTTATCCTTCTGGGAAATATTCTGCTTCTGTTCCGCAAGGATCTGATTGGCATCATGAGTAATGCCTGTAAAGTACACTACAATATTGTCCTGTAAAGTTTTCAGTGTCTCCGCCCGCATAATAAGAGGCTCCACTGATACCGTATCATCCCGGTGAAAACTGATCAGGTTCAGTCCTCCGCAAGCTGCTGCATATTGATCCTGCTTGCCGATAGGATTCCCAAGACGGTTGATCTCCACATCCGAAGCTTCCTCTGCAAGCCTATGTTTCGATACATACTTCCCCTTATAACAGTAGAGGGAATGAAGAAGCCCCACCGTAAACGCACTGGAAGAGCCAAGACCTGTGCCGCTTGGCACATCCGCCGTACTGGTAATCTCCACGCCGCGAATCTTCATGTCATTTAACACACAGCGAAAAATCTTGTGCCGGATCTCCTCTGGCTCCTCCACAAGTTCTGTCTCCGAATATTTCAAAGATGTCTTATTCTCATCAAAATACGGATGAACCGAAATATACATATAGCGGTTGATCGAGGTGCTCACAACGCAGCCTCCATGTTCCCTGTAAAAATCAGGCATATCACTTCCACCACCGCAGAAACTCATGCGAAACGGAGTTTTTGTAATGATCATTGTACTCTTCCTTTCCCTGTATAGATGACTTTTGTATACGATTCTAAAGAATCGTTCAGATCTTTATTCAAACCACAAAACTGCATCTCTCAGTATTTTTTCTTTCGGGATCCCCAGCCCGAGCAGTTCCTGTTCCATTTCATCAAAATATTTTGATGAAGAGATTACAACATAATCATATCCAAGATCCTTAATTTGTTTCTTGGAACAGATTGTAAATTCCTGTCCTTTGCAGATTATCTTTTTTTCCTGACGATCGACCAGCCCACATAACGTCCAGAACTCTTTCCCGCTTTCCTTTAAGGACAAATGTCTCTCCAATACTTTTAATCCATCGTTTCCCAGACCACACAGAACAAAACTACACGGTGTATGCCGTAATTCCTTCCCTTTTTCAAAGTTATCCTCAACAATTTTGCATACCGCTTCTGTCAGTTTGTCTCTGCTGATCTGCAATTCGCGAGCCATATTATCAAATGGATTCCCTTCTCCATCATAAACTTTTACGGAAATTTCTAATAATGTTCTCATGCTGTCCGTATAACAGCCCAGAAGACTCAGGCACAACATCCATCGCCGTTTTCCTTCTTCCACAAAATATCCAAACTGCTCCCGATTACATCTTTCCGTCATCTCCAAAAGCAAAGAGAGTTGCTCTGCCACAGCCTGCCCCTTTTTCTGTTGAAGATAAGTCCTTAGTTCCTCAGGACGGTAATTTTTTATAAAAGCCTCATCCGAATAATAACTGGTATCCATTCCAAACAGATCAGCCACATATCTTTTGGCACTTTGAATATCAGAGTCACTGACCCGTTTTCTATTACTGGATGATGAAGATTCTTCATACCTGCGCCATTTAACAAGGTACTCCGGCAGATTGGCAAACCGATGGGAAAAAGCAAGTCTTGTCCAAAGGTCATAATCCTCAGCAACTACTTTTTTATATCCATTTCCCCCATCAAAAACCTCCCTTCGGAACATCACCGAAGGATGGCAAATCGGGTTTTCAAAAATCATATTTACACAAATCGCTTCATGGCTTTCCGGTAATCTTGGTTCCTCAAATATCGTGCCGTCTGCATTCATCTTAATAAACCATGCACCTACAACATCCACATCTTTATGCACCCTTAGATACTCAATCTGCTTTTTAAACCTGTCAGGCATAGATATATCATCTGCATCCATGCGCGCAATATATTCTCCGGCAGCCTTCTTAATTCCGAAATTCAACGCATCCGCAATCCCATTCTTTGCTCTGTAAAAGTAATGGATGCGTTCATCTTTCGGCAACAACGCTAAGACCTTCTCCCTGTCCTTTGAGGCAGAGACAAGAATCAATTCCCAGTTCGTATAACTTTGCTGCATAATACTGCCAACAGCCTCCTGCAGATATTCTGTTTCGTAACTGACCGGCATGACTACTGATATCAATTCAGTTTTTTTCATAGATACTACTTTCCTCATTTATTTTTTTCTGGTAAGGCAAGATCGAAATACCTCTGTGCAAATTCATCCAGCCGAAATATCTTATCCTCATCCAAAAATAACTCGTATACCAGTTTCTTTTTCATCGGCATATAATACTG
>CAYOSJ010000105.1:0-2084 GCA_964406595.1 uncultured Dorea sp. | reverse complement strand
TCTGACGCAATGACCAAGATATCAAAATCTATCTCTCTTAACTGATTTGGTGCAAAAACCTTAACGCCTGCACGCATCGTCCCCCATTTGACCGAATCATTATCATAAAGTCCCAGCACTTGAAAAGCCGGATTATTCCGAATATCAAGCCACTCCAAATAATGTTCACAGATAAAACTTGCACCGAAAAAGACCAGTTTCACTGCTTTCTCCTCAGATTCCTGTATCCCCCGCTTTATGTCTGCCAGAATACGCTCCCCACTCTTTCCATCAACATACGGGATTACTTCCTTTTGACATTCCATAATTCGACGTGCCACAAAGTCAAGTTTCCCTTCCCGGAAACGCTGCAGGAATCCATCCATATCCTTCGCCTTCGTACCCTGTTCATAAGAATGCACCAAAGACGCAATCCCTTTCGTCAGCGGTTCCTCATAGTCACTATTTTTCATATACAGCACCGGAACGCCACACAACCCTGCCTCTACCATAAGAGCGCTTCGGTCAACAATAATCGCATCGGAATGGTACAATGCCCCCCTGTAATCCTCCTCCCGGTCGATCCAGACATTTTCCCTCGTTTCAAGCAGCCTCAACAACTTCTGCGCCTCGTCTGCAAGTCCCCGATCAATGGTTTCAGAAAAAAACAAAGGGTGAGGCATAACGACAAAAAACAAGTCTTCATATCGCTCGAGATGTTCTGCAAATTTCACATATTCTGCTAATGAAGGAGTTACCTGCCTGCGCTTCATCCCTTCATAAATCAACTTGGGAAAATGCATCTTCCATAGAATAACTTTCCTTCCCCCGGCCAGTCTCACCATCTCTTCCTCCGGCACAACAGTCCTGTTAAAAAGAGAATCAAACCTGGGATGCCCCAGTGCCCTCACCGCATGCCGGTTCGGGCAATACTGAATATAATCTTCCTTCATAATCTCAGAAAAAGTATAGATTCTCCAACTGTTTCGAATAACATAAGTAAAAAAATGGTTATAATGAGCATCCTCGGTATCAGCAATTTCAATCCCGTAAGGAATATAAAAAATTCTCACTCCCATATAACGCAAGTGCAAAGACAACGCATCCGGATTCCTATAGGAGGTATCATAGGGCGGCTGATACAACGCCGCATGGGGGCGATACTCTAAAATCTTTTCTTCAGAATATCTCTCATAAGAAATTCCCATTTTCTCCAGAAACTCACCGGAACCTTCCACCTGCACCTTCTCCACAGACATATCATCTATATAAAAAATCCGTACTTCCACATTCTGATCTTCCATACAGGCTGTATAAAAACTCTCTATGGACGGCCAGTAGGAAGCCACCTGGTACATAATAGCGATTCGAAATCTTTCACCGGATATCCATGGAATATATTCCTGTTTACCAAAATCTCCCGTCCGCATACGTATCCTCTAACATCCCTTCATTCCAGACAAAATAAACATCATCATGTGATTCAGTACCAGATGGATGTCCTCCGTTATCTGCATATTATTCACATTTACATGAATGTTATGTAAAGCAAAGTCCTTAAGTTTTCCGCCGTCATATCCGGTAAACGCAACCGTCTCTGCCCCCACTTCTGCAGCATAACGAAATGCACGGAGAACATTTTCAGAATTACCACTTCCGGAAATGCCGATCAGCACATCTCCCTTCTTCATCTTGTTTCGGAGCGGTACCACAAAGATATCCTCGTAGCCAATATCATTCGCTATAGCCATCATCATAGACACATTATCACTCAGGCACTCCACATCATACTTCACAGCCTGATCGTAACTAATTCCTTTATTAAAATCACATTGCAGATGAGAAGCCGTAGAAGCGCTTCCGCCATTTCCGCAGATAAATATCCGTTTTCCCGTCAAACGCGCATTTTCCAACACATTCATGACGTCACTGATGTCCTCAACTGACAGCGCATCCAGCACTTGCTTCTCCATCTCAATATACTGTTTTATTTCTTTTCTATAGTCCGTCATATCTATAACTCCTTCACGTCTTATAAATTGAAATGTAAAAGATTTTAAATTATGTAAAAATATAAGAAAATATGCAGAATATAGTCCTAATAG
>CAYOSJ010000104.1:0-7527 GCA_964406595.1 uncultured Dorea sp. | reverse complement strand
AGGAAGAAGGGCTCATTGCATATCATTTTGCAAAGGAACCTTCGAAGGAAGCCGAACTGCTTCTTAAGACCATGATACTGGGATTTTCCACAATGGCTGACGATGAGAACTACGAAACATATATTGATCTAACATTCAAGGAGGTGTAACAACCATGATGAAATTAAACCTTCAGTTTTTTGCTCATAAAAAGGGAGTTGGTTCTACAAAGAACGGCAGAGATTCCGAGTCTAAGAGACTTGGCGCCAAGAGAGCCGACGGACAGTTTGTAAAAGCCGGTAATATCCTTTACAGACAGCGCGGAACAAAGATCCACCCGGGTGTTAACGTAGGACGCGGCGGTGATGATACATTATTCGCACTTGTTGACGGAGTCGTAAGATTCGAGAGAAAAGGAAGAGATAAGAAACAGGTTTCTATCTATCCGGCAGCTGAATAATTTAAGTGAGTAAAGAGGGTGTTGCATCGTGAAATAGCAGCACCCCTTTTTGTAAAAAGGAGTATTTTATGTTTGCAGACAGGGCAAAGATATTTATACGTTCAGGAAAAGGCGGAGACGGGCATGTAAGTTTCCGCCGTGAACTTTATGTACCTAATGGTGGTCCTGATGGCGGAGACGGCGGACGCGGCGGTGATGTCATCTTTGAAGTAGACGAGGGGCTTAATACATTACAGGATTACCGGCATAGAAGAAAATATGCGGCAAAAGACGGAGAACAGGGTGGTAAACGTAAATGCCACGGAAAAGATGCAGAGGACATTATCTTAAAAGTACCGGAAGGGACCGTGATCAAGGAACTGGAATCCGGAAAAGTCATCGCAGACATGTCCGGTGAAAACCGCAGACAGGTTATCCTAAAGGGCGGAAAAGGGGGACTTGGGAACCAGCATTTTGCGACAGCAACGATGCAGATCCCCAAATATGCCCAGCCTGGCCAGCCTGCGAAAGAACTATGGATCCAGATGGAGCTGAAGGTTATCGCGGACGTCGGATTAGTAGGATTTCCAAATGTAGGAAAATCCACCTTATTATCTCGTGTAACGAATGCCCAGCCGAAGATTGCCAACTATCATTTTACAACCTTAGATCCTAACCTGGGTGTGGTGGACCTTGAGGGAGCAAAAGGATTTGTTATGGCAGATATCCCCGGGCTGATCGAAGGCGCATCAGAAGGGATCGGGCTTGGACATGAGTTCTTACGTCACATTGAGCGTACAAAGATGATGATCCATGTAGTAGACGCAGCAGGAAGTGAAGGACGCGACCCTGTAGAGGACATTTACAAGATCAATGCGGAACTTCGTGCATACAATGAAGAGATCGCAGCTCGTCCGCAGGTCATTGCAGCGAATAAAATGGACCTGATCTTCGATGATGGTGAGAGTGAAGATCCGATATCAAGACTGAAAGCAGAATTTGAGCCAAAGGGAATCCGAGTATTTCCGATTTCCGGCGTTACAGGCGAGGGCATTTCCGAACTTTTTTATTATGTGTCCGGGGAATTGCAGAAATTGCCGGATAAACCGATCGTATTTGAGCAGGAATATTTCCCGGAAGACGAACTGATCTACATTGACCTTCCTTATACCGTCGAAAAAGAAGAGGGCATGTATGTGGTAGAAGGTCCGAAGATCGAGAAAATGCTTGGGTATACGAACCTTGATTCTGAAAAAGGGTTTGCATTCTTCCAGAAATTCCTAAAAGACACAGGAATTCTCGAAGAACTTGAAGCGGCAGGAATCGAAGAAGGGGATACTGTCAGGATGTATGGATTACAGTTTGATTATTATAAATAAGGAAACAGCCGGATTCCAGAAGGAGGATAAAGCAGCATGACAACAAAGCAAAGAGCATATCTGAAAAGCCTTGCCATGACTATGGAACCCATCTTTCAGGTGGGAAAAAACAGCATGACGCCGGAATTTACGAAGGCTATCGCTGAAGCGCTTGCAGCACGGGAACTGATCAAGATCAGTGTTCTTAAAAATTGTGCAGATGACCCGAAAGAACTGGCAGTTCTTTTGTCAGAACGCACCCATTCTCAGGTTGTGCAGGTTATCGGAAAAAAGATTGTATTATATAAAGAAGGCAAAGACAAGAATAAAAAGATTGAACTTCCGTAAATTTTTACTATAGAAAGTACGAGGAGCATAGAAGTATGAAAATCGGTATTATGGGAGGCACCTTTGACCCGATCCATAATGGGCACCTGATGCTGGGAAGAGAGGCTCTTTCCAGTTTTAGTCTTGATGAGGTATGGTTTATGCCAAATGGAAATCCGCCTCATAAGACGCGGTCTTCCATTCAGTCAGACGCAAGGGTGCGCGCCTGTATGACGGAACTTGCCATTGAAGATGTGGAAGGCTTCCGCCTGGAATTGTATGAGGTGGAGCGTGAAGGGGTGTCTTATTCCTATGAAACGCTGGAACATTTTGTAAAAGAACAAAGTGAAGATGAGTTTTATTTTATCATAGGAGCAGATTCCCTACTGGCGATCGAGACATGGGTGGAACCGGAACGGGTATTGAAAGCCTGCACGATCCTGGCAGCATACCGGGATGAGATGGATACACCAGAGGAAATGTTGAAGCAGATTGATTATCTGAATCAAAAGTATGATGCAGATATCCGTCTCCTGAATGCTCCGCTGATGAATGTATCTTCCCATGAACTTCGGGAAATGATCCGGAACGGACGCGATATCTCGGATTATGTTCCGGAAAAAGTCGCAGGTTATATCAAAAAGGAAGGGTTATATGAACGGAAAAATTGAGAAAATACGCCGTACGATAAAGGAAGAACTTGATACCAGACGTTACAGCCACACATTGGGGGTTATGTATACTGCCGCGGCACTTGCCATGTGCCATGGTGCGTCACTGGAAAAGGCAATGCTTGCAGGACTTCTCCATGACTGTGCCAAAGGAGTTCCCAATGATAAGAAGATAGGTCTGTGCAGGAAATACGGCATCGAAGTGTCAGATACAGAACGGCAGAACCCCAGTCTCTTACATGCGAAGTTAGGCGCATATTTTGCCTGTAAGAAATATCAGATAGAAGATGAAGAAGTCTTAAGTGCAATCCTGTGTCACACAACCGGGAAACCGGATATGAGTCTTTTGGACAAGATCGTATATATCGCAGATTATATTGAGCCGGAGAGAAAAGAACTTCCCAATATGGCAGAAGTGAGAGCATTGGCATTCCATGATATTGACGCGTGTCTCTATCGGATACTGGAAGATTCTCTTGTATACCTTAAGACGAGGGATATGATTGTCGATACGATGACAGAGAAGACATACAAGTATTATAAAGAATTTGTGTAAACAGGAGGTGAACGAATGGAACAGGCACTGAATATGGCACAGATTGCCGCAAGGGCGCTGGAAGACAAGAAGGGAGAGGACGTTTGCATCATTGATATCTCACAGGTATCTGTGATGAGTGATTACTTTGTGATCGCTCACGGAAACAGTGACAGTCAGGTGCAGGCGCTTGTTGACCATGTCGATGAGCAGATGCACAAAGCCGGATATTCTCTGAAACAGCAGGAAGGAAAAGGCGGTATGTGGGTACTGATGGATTATGGAGACATCATCGTACATGTATTTGATAAAGAAGGACGTTCCTTCTATAATCTGGAAAGATTGTGGAGTGACGGAAAAAGAGTAGAGGCATTTTAAAAATGCCTCTGCTTTTTATTTATTCGAATAATAGATGATCATACTTAAGTATACAGTTGTTGAACCTGTATTTTTATAGGAATGAGGTACATCTGCCTCGAAACGAAGAGAATCTCCTTTTTTTAACTGAAAGATCTCATGATCAACGGCGATCTCAACTTCACCGTCAAAAACTGTAATAAATTCCGTGGCGCCTTCCAGATGGGGCTGCGCCTGCAGAAATCCATGTTCTTTTATTTCGATATGATAGGTTTCAAACTGTTTATCTTCCTGAAAAGGAAAAGCCGGTCGATTAATATATCTTCCATCATCTTCGATTAATGGGACTACTTCCTCCGCCTTTATCACAAGTGAGGCATCGCCGCTGTTCACAAGCGAAGTGAAAGATACTTTATATCCATTTGCGATCTTCCAGAGAACGGAAATTGTAGGATTTGCCTCTCCCTTTTCAATCTGTGCAAGCATACTTCTGGAAACCCCTGTGAGTTTTGCAGCTGATTCTAAAGTGATTTTTTTCTGCTCTCTTATATTTTTTATATTTCTGGCTACATCTTTTTGTATTTTCATACGATCCTCCTATTGACAATATATTGGATTATATGTATAATATAAAAGAAATCTAATATATCGGATTTTTATATTATTATATCAGCCAATGTGAAGGAGGTCAATATGTTTAACTGGTTAAATTTTCTATCTTATGCTGTTGTGACAGCAGTAACACCTAGTCCTAATAATATCATGTCCATGTCAAATGCAGGGCGATTGGGACTGCGCAGGTCTTTTCCGTTCAATTTGGGAATAGGGGTTGGCTTTTCTGCGGTAATGATCATCTGTACATTTTTCTGTAATATGTTATCAGACATCATTCCTGCAATTAAAACTCCGATGTTGTTCATTGGCGCTATATATATGCTATGGCTCGCCTGGAAAACGTTAAAAAGTTCTTCTCTGATAGAGGAAAATACTTCTCGGAGCGGTTTTATCTCCGGCGTATTGTTACAATTTATAAATCCAAAAATCTATATATACTGTATCATGTCTATGGAGGCATACATACTTCCATACTATCAGGGACAATGGGCAGTTCTTATCGCATTTGCCCTCTTGCTTGCATTTATCGGTTTTTTGTTTACATTATGCTGGGCTTTGTTTGGTTCAATGTTTAAGCTGCTTTTCTCGAAATATGCGAAGATAACCAATTTTATCATGGCTGGATTGTTGGTCTATTGTGCGATCTCCCTGTTCCTGTAGAAATGAAATTTCGGGGCTGTCTTTTTTTGGACAGCCCCGAAACAGGGGATTCATCTATTGGACGATCAGATCCACAACCGTGCTTTTTTTCACATCTACCAACCCTTTATCGGTTAATTTCAGTGCCGGGCTTACAGGCAGCCCAAGAGTACCCAGTGACATGATAGGATTGCTGTGCAGATAACCCAGTTTACATAAACTTTCTCGTACGTTGTGTAATTTAGTCCCGATCTCCTCTACGGATCTGTCAGAAAGGATCCCGCAGACCGGAAGAGGAAGTTCGGAGAGGATCTCGCCATTTTGAACGGTCAGGAATCCGCCTTGCATTTCCAGGATCCTCTCAACTGCAAGTTTCATATCCGCTTCATTGTCACCGGCTACAAATAAATTGTGATGGTCGTGGAAATAGGTGGTGGCGGCAGTTCCTTCTTTTAAAAATGCACCTGTCAGGAACCCGTAGCCGATATTTCCGTTTTTTCCATGTCTTTCCAGCACCATGGCTAAGAGGCAGCCGCTTCCTTTCCAGTCGATGTAACCGTTCCTGACAGGCATGGTTACATGTTTTTCCAGAGTTTGTGTGCAGTCCGGCTGTACCTCGATGGCACGGACAGTCACCTGAGAAGGCGCGGATAAAAGAACGTCTTCTTTTTTGACAAAACGCGAAAGAGGCATTTGAAAATGCTGGTCTGTTAATTTCGTGATCTGAACACTTTGATAAAAATCAGGAGGAAATACGTCTTGTCTGTCAACCGGCGTCTGTGCCTTGCGGCAGAATATTTCCTGTCCGTTTTTGTATACAAATTCCGGTGTGAGGACAGACGGATCTTTGACAAGCATAAAATCCGCCCGCCTGCCGGGAGCGATCACGCCCCTGTCATATAAGTGCATCCGGCGGCTGGGCGTATAGGTCGCACAGTAAATTGCCTGTTCAAGAGGAAATCCTTTTGCGATCGCTTTCTCCACAACCTTATTTAGATGACCTTCCTGATAGAGGATATCTGCCATGGTATCGTCTGTGACAAATCCGCAATATTCATAAAGTTGATTTTCGTGAATATAGTCTATCACTTCTTTTTTCAGCATTTTTTCCTGCAGTTCCATAAACATACCATTTTCCATACGCTGCCTGACTTCTTCCAGCGTATGTTCGGTGTGATCGGCATCAATCCCAAGATAAAGGAATCTGGCAAGTTCAAGACCTACAAGAGAAGGGCAGTGTCCTTCGATCACATAGCCGGGATATTCCTGCCTCAGATAATCCAGAAATTTTGTGATTTCCAGTGAATTTTCCCGGATGATCTGACGATAATTCATGATTTCCCCTACGCAGAGGATATCTTTTTCGGATAAAAGATGTTTCATTGCCTGGAAGTCAATGATACCTCCGGTAGTTTCCAGAGCCTGGCTGGTGGAGGGGACACTGCTTGGAATCCCATAATAAATATCGATGGGAGCGCCATCTGCCGCCTGGATCATTTCCAAAATCCCGCGGATTCCCTTTACATTTGCCATTTTTCCTGCATTTCATGATAAATATCCAGAGGTAAAAATAAATATACTGGAAGAGGCGTATGCGATCCAGGAGCGTCTTCTTTTAGATGATCAGTTGGATTTTGCTGTGTTTAATGAGGCGCATCCCCATCCGAACCTGGCTTATGAGACTCTTGCAAAAGAGGAGATTCTTTTGATGCTTTCCCGGGAGAATCCTCTGGTTGCCCGAGGGGAGAAACGAGAAAAGTGCAGATATCCATGGATGAATCTGAAATTTTTGGAGAATGAGCCATTTATCCTTCACTTTCCAGACCAGACCACAGGGCGGATCGCGCTGGAATTGTTTGAAAAATATGAGATAAACCCTCCTGTTCCTTTTCATACAAGAAATTCACAGGTATGTGCGCTGTTGGCATATCAGGGGATCGGAGCCTGCCTGATCCCGGAAAGTTATGTGAAAAATATGAAATTTGACCATGAGCCGGCTTGTTTTTCTGTTGGTGATGAAGGGATATTCAGTACGCTTACCATTGCCTACCGGAAAGGAACGTACCTTTCTGTTTATGCCAGAGACTTTATAAAAATCGCACAAAAAATCTTTTGCAGGACTGGCGATGAAGAGTATGAGAAATGAGAAATAAATACCTGAAAAACCGTAAAAAGTTTTCCAGGTATTTTTCGTTGTGTAAATTAATCAAGGAAACGGAACACGCCGATCACCTTACCAAGGATCTGGCAATCCTGTACGATAATTGGATCCATAGTATCATTCTCCGGCTGCAGGCGAATGAAATTGTCTTCTTTATAGAATGTCTTAACGGTTGCGCCGTCTTCAATAAGAGCAACGATCATTTCTCCATTACGGGCAGTATTGCATTGTGAGACAAGGACCATATCGCCGTCAAGGATTCCCGCATTGATCATACTTTCTCCCTTAACTGTCAGCATAAAAGTCTGATTGTTCGGCATGAACTCAATTGGAATAGGAAAGTAGTTCTCTATATTCTGTTGAGCCAGGATCGGTTCCCCTGCCGCTACACGTCCTACAAGCGGGACATTTACCATCTCGCGGCGGACGAAATTAAAAGAATCATC
>CAYOSJ010000103.1:0-7707 GCA_964406595.1 uncultured Dorea sp. | reverse complement strand
ATATGGCTCCCTGGTCAAGCGGTCAAGACGCTAGCCTCTCACGCTGGAATCAGGGGTTCGATTCCCCTGGGAGTCACTTAAGGCAGAGTTCCGATAGGGACTCTGTTTTTCTTTATAGAAGGAACGATAGAAATAATGGAAGAATCCATGTATCTGGTTGGGACAAGGAGGAAACAGAAGATGATTTTATTTGTAGGATATCGGAAATGAACAACGGTACAAAAAGCCAGAAAGTGGCTTGATGAAAAAGGTGTGGAATACATCAGTCGTGATATAAAAGAAGATAACCCGACAGCGACAGAACTCGAAGAATGGCATAAGAAGAGCGGACTGCCACTTAAGAAGTTCTTCAACACAAGCGGAATGTTGTATAAGAGTATGCAGTTAAAAGATAAGATTCCATCTATGACGGAGCAAGAACAGTATGAACTTCTGGGTACAGACGGTATGCTGGTGAAACGTCCGCTCCTTGTGGGAGATGATTTTGTATTAACAGGTTTTCGAGAGAAAGAATGGGAGGAGAGATTATAATGACACATGCAGAAAAAGCGGTTGCTTTATTTAAGGAAGGATGTAATTGTGCGCAATCTGTATTTTTGGCGTTTGAAGATATGTATGATATTGACCATGAGACGGCGCTTCGGTTAAGTTCCGGCTTCGGTGCAGGCATGGGGAAAATGCGCGAGACATGTGGTGCTCTTACAGGAGCATTTATGGCAGCAGGCGTGATGCATGGGTATGATGACCTGAATGACAGGCAGGCGAAGATAGACACTTATGCCATGATTCAACATATTGCGGCAGAATTCGAGAAGCGAAAAGGTACAGTGATCTGCCGGGAACTTCTTGGGATCAGGAAAGGGGAGGACCTGCCGGAGCCTGCGGTGCGTACAGAAGAGTATTATCGGACAAGGCCTTGCGCCGCGCTGTGTGAAATGGCGGCACAGATTGTAGATGATTATTCTTTATCCTTGTCTTTTCCCAGACAATGATATATAATAAAAAAAGTGAAACTAATAAAACCGGAAGATTCAATACCGGAAGAGGAATTGGAGGAATTAGATATGTTAGTATCAGCAAAAGAGATGCTTGAAAAAGCAGTAGCAGGTCACTATGCAGTTGGTCAGTTCAATATCAACAACCTTGAGTGGACAAAGGCTATCTTAACAGCAGCAGAGGAGACAAAGTCTCCGGTTATCCTTGGTGTGTCTGAGGGCGCAGGAAAATATATGACAGGATTTAAGACTGTACAGGATATGGTTGCAGCAATGGTAGAAGAGATGGGAATTACAGTTCCTGTAGCTACACACCTTGATCACGGTTCTTATGAAGGATGTATGAAGTGTATCGATGCCGGATTTACATCTATCATGTTCGACGGTTCTAAATATCCGATCGAGGAGAACGTTGCGAAGACAAAAGAGCTGATCGCTATCTGCAAAGAGAAGGGAATGTCTCTTGAAGCAGAGGTAGGCGCTATCGGCGGAGAAGAAGATGGCGTGATCGGACAGGGCGAGTGTGCTGACCCGAACGAGTGTAAGATGATCGCTGATCTTGGTGTAGATATGCTTGCAGCAGGTATCGGCAACATTCACGGAAAATACCCGGAGAACTGGGCTGGACTTAGTTTTGAGACGCTTGATGCTATCCAGAAACTTACAGGAGATCTTCCGTTAGTACTTCACGGTGGTACAGGTATTCCAGACGACATGGTGAAAAGAGCGATCGACTTAGGTGTTGCTAAGATCAATGTTAATACAGAGTGCCAGTTAGTATTTGCAGATGCTACACGTGCGTACATTGAGGCTGGAAAAGACCGTGAAGGTAAAGGCTTTGACCCACGTAAATTATTAAAGCCAGGTTACGAAGCAATCATCGAGAAAGTAAAAGAGAAAATGGAATTATTTGGTTCAGTTGGAAAAGCTGAATAAGAGAGAAGGACAGAGGCGTTCCAATATTATTTGGAACGTCTTTTCTGATTGTTGACAATGTTTTAAAATTACTATATATTGGCATTACTAACAGAAGAAAGGATATGTAGGGATTATGGACGAACCGATTAGAGTGACTGAGATATTTGGAGAAGATGTGTTTAATGACACTGTGATGCAGGAGCGTCTTCCGAAGAAAGTCTACAAAGACTTGAAGAGGATGATCGACGAGGGAAAAGAATTGGATCTTGTGACTGCGGATGTCATTGCACACGAGATGAAAGAGTGGGCGATTGAGAAGGGAGCCACACACTATACGCACTGGTTCCAGCCGCTTACCGGAGTTACCGCTGAGAAGCATGATTCCTTCATATCAGCACCGCTTCCAAGTGGAAAGGTATTGATGAGTTTTTCAGGTAAAGAGTTGATAAAGGGAGAACCGGACGCGTCATCTTTCCCGTCAGGAGGACTTCGTGCTACATTTGAGGCGAGAGGATATACGGCATGGGATTGCACGTCGCCTGCATTTGTAAGACACGATGCGGCAGGTGCGACGCTGTGCATTCCTACGGCATTTTGTTCTTATACAGGAGAGGCTCTGGATCAGAAGACGCCACTTCTTCGTTCTATGGAGGCAATCAATACACAGTCGCTTCGTCTGATACGCCTTTTTGGGAATCAGACAGCGAAGAAAGTGACACCGTCTGTGGGAGCAGAGCAGGAATATTTTCTTGTAGACGAGAAGAAATTCAGAGAGAGAAAAGATCTGATCTATACAGGCCGTACATTATTTGGGGCAATGCCGCCCAAAGGACAGGAACTGGACGATCATTATTTTGGGACGATCCGCCAGAGGATCGCATCATTTATGCGTGAGGTGAATGAAGAACTGTGGCGCGTGGGAGTTACCTCTAAGACACAGCATAATGAGGCGGCTCCGGCACAGCATGAACTTGCGCCGATCTATGCGGTGGCAAATGTGGCGGTTGACCATAATCACATTGTCATGCAGACTTTAAAGAGAGTGGCAGGGCGTCATGGAATGAAGTGCCTGTTCCATGAGAAGCCATTTGCGGGAGTGAATGGCTCCGGTAAGCATAACAACTGGTCGCTTACGACAGATGAAGGTAAGAATATTCTTGATCCTGGAAAGACGCCTCATGAAAACGTACAGTTCTTACTGGTGCTTACCTGTATCTTAAAGGCGGTGGACGAGCATGCGGCGCTTCTGAGGGAATCCGCGGCAGATCCGGGAAATGACCACAGGCTTGGGTCCAGTGAGGCTCCTCCGGCGATCATCTCTGTATTCCTTGGGGAACAGCTGGATGATGTACTCCGGCAGCTGATCAGTACAGGAGAGGCTACCCACAGCCTGAAAGGGGGCAAACTGGAGACGGGTGTAAGTACGATCCCGGAACTTGCCAAAGACGCTACAGACAGAAACAGGACTTCACCGTTTGCATTTACCGGAAATAAATTTGAATTCCGCATGGTAGGCTCCAGAGATTCTGTCGCAAGCCCGAACGTAGTGCTTAATACGATCGTGGCAGAGGCATTTTCCGAGGCATGCGATGTGTTGGAAAATGCAGAAGATTTCGATATGGCAGTACACGACCTGATCAAGAAATACGCGACAGAGCATTACCGTGTAGTCTTTAACGGAAACGGGTACTCTGACGAATGGGTGGAAGAAGCAAAAAGACGTGGACTTCCGAATCTTAAGTCTATGGTAGAGGCGATCCCGGCGCTTACCTCCGAGAAGACTATTGCTCTTTTTGAAAAATTTGGTGTATTTACAAAGACAGAACTTGTGTCCCGTGCAGAGATCAAATATGAAAATTACGCAAAAGCAATCAATATTGAAGCACGTACAATGATAGATATGGCGAGCAAGCAGTTTGTTCCGGCAGTGGTGAAATATACGAAAGTGTTGGCAGATACGGTACTTGCAGTGCGTGAGGCAGGCGTAGATACAACCGTGCAGTTAGACATGCTGACGGAAGTATCCGTACTTTTAAAAGAGATGAAGGATGCGCTGGAAGTTTTGAAGAAGGTAGAAGACGAGGCTGTCGTATTGCCGCAGGGGAAACAGCAGGCAGTATTCTACTATGAGAAAGTCGTGCCGGCAATGGAGGCTCTTAGGATCCCGGTAGACAAATTAGAGATGATCGTAGACAAAGAAGCATGGCCGATGCCGTCTTATGGCGATCTGATATTTGAAGTATAATATACAGCAGGAGCATAAGCATGACAAAAAGAGAGTTTTTAGAAAAATTACGTGCTGCCCTCGGAAATGATCTGAGTGGCAGCATCATACAGGAAAATGTAGATTATTATAACAGTTACATCAGTGAGGAAGTGGCAAAAGGACGGCAGGAAGAGGAAGTGATCGCAGAACTGGGCGATCCCTGGGTAATCGCTCAGACGATCATTGATTCCGCGACAGCACAGAATTATACAGAAAGTGTGAGGAGTGAAAGTGCCGGAACAGATTATGAACAAAGTCAGGGTACTTTCGGCGGCTTCAAAAAATTTCTTTTTATATTGGGGATTATAGGGATCGTGATGGTGTTATTTATGGTTCTTGGCGGAATCATGGCGCTTGCCATGCGGTTTATCGTACCAATCCTTATTATCGTGCTTATCTTTCGAATACTTGGGAATAGAAGAAATTATTGAGTAATTGAAAAAAGTAAAAGACTGATGGGGGAGCCATCAGTCTTTTGAGGGGAGTATAAATAATTAATAAGGGGTTGTAGAAAGTATTCTTTCTACAAAATTTAGTATAATATAGAAAAAAGGAAAAATCAAGAAAAAAATAAAAAATTCTTAAGGATTCTTCGATTTTCAGAAAAACATACATAATTCCTCTGTGAAAGGACATACTAGCGTTGTACTAAAAAAGATTAGGAGGAATTAATATGAATAACAATAGTTATGCATCTAACAAGAACTCATCTAACAAAAACGCATCCGACAAGAATGCGTCCAACAGGAATGCATCCAACAAGAATGCGTCTAACAAGAATGCATCTAACAAGAATGCGTCCGGTCAGAATTCTACAAACAAAGACGCCGGAAACACAAGTAATAACTACTAATCAATCAGAAGTACGGGGGAGGGCATGCGACAGCGCATGTCCTTCTTTGTATGGAAAAAGGGTTCATTTTGAGTATTTCTCGTGGATGTTACATTTGGGAATTGACAAAAGATACCGGGAACAAGTAAGATAATAAAATAAACGATAGATGGGAGAATATTATGAATCGTTTTGAACTTATCGCCCCCTGTCACTTTGGTCTTGAGGCGGTATTAAAACGGGAAATTACAGATCTGGGATATGAGATATCCGAGGTAGAGGATGGAAGAGTGACGTTCATCGGTGATGCGGAGGCGGTCTGCCGTGCGAATATTTTTCTTCGTACTGCAGAAAGGGTGCTTTTGAAAGTGGGAAGTTTTACAGCGTATACATTCGAGGAACTTTTTGAAAAGACGCGGGAGATCCCATGGGAACGTTACATACCAAAGGACGGGAGATTCTGGGTTGCCAAGGCTGCGTCCGTGAAGAGTAAACTTTACAGTCCTTCGGATATTCAGTCCATTATGAAGAAAGCAATGGTGAGAAGATTGTCTGAGCATTATCGTATGGATTGGTTCCCGGAGGACGGCGCCCATTATCCGGTACGTGTATTTCTGAAAAAGGATGTAGTGACGGTGGGAATTGATACTTCAGGTGTTTCTCTTCATAAGAGAGGATACCGTGAGGTGTCCGGGAAAGCGCCGATCACGGAGACGCTGGCATGTGCGCTCATTATGCTGACGCCGTGGAAAAAAGACAGGATTCTTGTGGATCCTTTCTGTGGAAGCGGGACATTTCCCATAGAGGCGGCAATGATGGCGGCAAATATTGCGCCGGGTATGAATCGCTCTTTCACAGCGGAGACATGGGCGAACCTGATTCCGAAGAAAATGTGGTATGACATTGTAGATGAGGCGAATGATCTTATCGATGATGATATGGAAGTGGACATTCAGGGATATGACATTGACAGTTCCGTGATCAAAGTGGCAAGAAGAAATGCAAGAGAGGCGGGCGTGGAACATCTGATTCATTTTCAGGAGCGTGATGTGAAAGCATTAAGCCATCCAAAGAAATATGGATTTGTCATAACCAACCCACCGTATGGGGAGCGTCTGGAAGACAAGAAAGATTTGCCCGCGCTGTACAGTGCCTTTGGCGAGAGTTTTCGGAAACTGGATACGTGGTCGGCGTATATGATCACATCTTATGAAGAGGCGGAGCGGTATTTTGGGCGCAAAGCCGATAAGAACCGCAAGATATATAATGGAATGCTGAAGACATATTTTTATCAGTTTCAGGGACCGAGACCACCGAAAAAACCAAGAGAACAGTAGGAGAAAGTCTGATGGATAAGATTATATTTGCAACAGGGAATAAAAATAAGATGGAAGAGATCCGTATGATTCTTTCAGATCTGGGAGTAGAGATACTGTCTCAGAAGGAAGCGGGCATTGATGTAGATGTTGTGGAAGACGGAACAACATTTGAAGAAAATGCGCTGATCAAAGCAACAGAGATCGCGAAGATCGCAAGAAGTATGCCGGAGTATGCAGATGCAGTTGTGATGGCAGATGATTCCGGGCTGGAGATTGATTATCTGAATAAGGAGCCGGGAATTTATTCTGCACGCTATATGGGTGAGGATACGTCTTATGATATTAAGAACGCGGAGTTGTTGAGAAGGCTTGAAGGTGTCCCGGAAGAGAAACGTACCGCCAGGTTCGTCTGTGCGATCGCGGCGGCGTGCCCGGACGGAGATACAGAAGTAGTACGGGGCACGATGGAAGGGATCATCGGTTATGAGATCGCCGGCGAAAATGGTTTTGGATATGATCCCATCTTCTATCTGCCAGAATATCAGTGTACAAGCGCAGAACTTGCGCCGGAAAAGAAGAACGAATTAAGCCACAGGGGAGAGGGGCTTCGTAAGATGAGAAAAATTCTGGAAGAAAGAGTGGAGAACCAATAACATGAAAATTCTTATTGTAAGCGATACACACGGGTCACACAGAAGCCTGGAGGAAGTGCTTGAGAGGGAAAAAGACATTGACATGATGATACATCTCGGAGATGTGGAGGGCGGCGCAGATTATATAGAGGCGCTCGTGGACTGCCCGCTCCATATAATTGCGGGAAATAATGACTTTTTCTCAGATCTTCCGCGAGAAAAAGAAATTTTTATAGAAGACCATCATATATTTATGACCCATGGACATGCTTATTATGTGTCGCTTGATGAAACGCGGCTCAGGAGGGAAGCGCTTGGGCGGGGAGCCAATATCGTAATGTATGGACATCTCCACAGACCATCTTATACGGAAGAAGGAGGTCTTATCATATTGAATCCGGGAAGCATTTCCTACCCCCGACAGGCAGGACGGCGCGGCACGTATATGATCATGGATACGGGGGCCGCAGGGTCTGTAAAAGTGGAATTGAAATACGTGTAAAATGGATATAAAAAAGATGTGAAAAAAGTTAAAAAAAGTTGTTGACAATCAGGGGGCATTCCTATATAATATGTTTTGTGTCAAAGAGATGACAGAACAAAATATAGCGGGGTGTGGCTCAGTTTGGCTAGAGCGCCTGGTTTGGGACCAGGAGGTCGCAGGTTCGAATCCTGTCACCCCGATAACAACAACATGCGGGTGTAGTTCAATGGTAGAACACTAGCCTTCCAAGCTAGATACGTG
>CAYOSJ010000102.1:0-7819 GCA_964406595.1 uncultured Dorea sp. | reverse complement strand
ATAGTTAGAGTATGAGTCCGGTAAGGTTTCAGGCCTTACCGGATCGACAAAGAAGGGAGAACCTTTCATATGGGAAAAGAAGTAATACTGGAAGTAGAGCACATCAATAAGAACTTCGGAGAAACAGTAGCTCTCAGAGATGTTAATATCTCAATTACAAAGGGTTCCATTCATTCTCTTGTTGGAAAAAACGGTGCAGGAAAAAGTACGATTGTAAATATTATTGCGGGCGTATATAAGCAGACAGATGGAAAGGTTACTTTTGAAGGAAATGATATTGGACATCTGAGTTTTAAAGAGAGACAGAACAGAGGTATTGAACTTGTTACACAACATGCAAGCGTTGTGTTGGATATGGATGTAGCGGAGAACATTTTTCTTGGACTGTGGCCAAGAAGTAAATGGAAACTCGTGGATCGCAAGGCGATGCACGAAAATGCACAAAAAGTACTAGATGAATTTGGGTTGAAGGTTAATCCTTATGAACTTGTTCGCAGGCTTACACCTGTAGAACAGCGAAAACTGAATATTATCCGTGCATTGTTTAGTGGAGGTAAATTAATTATATTAGATGAGCCTACAACATCGCTTTCCATTGATGACAGGAACAACTTGTTCCGATTTGTCAAGAAGCATGCGGAAAATGGAGTTACATTCATATTGATTTCTCATTACCTGGAAGAGATACTTCAGGTTTCAGACGCAATTACGGTACTTCGCGATGGATGTGCGTATGATGGAAATATTAAAGAAGATGCCGAATCTGACAGACAAATGGAACTTGCAAAAATTATTGCAGGTGAGGATGTTGAACTGACATATCGTGATAAAGATAAAGAGGTAAGTGAAGAGATTGCCGTAGAGTGTGAAGGGATCAGCGCTAAATTCCTGGAACCAACGGATCTTAAGATTTACCGTGGTGAAATTGTAGGATTTGTCGGTTTCTCAGGAGCGGGCGCAAGGGAATTGTGTCTTGCGTTATATGGATTAATGGAAAAAAAGAGCGGAAAGGTAAAGGTTCTGGGCGAAGACGTTAATATTAAGAATCCTACCGATGCTCTGAAGTATAAGATATGTCTGGTGCCAAATGACAGACATGCAGAAGGCATTGTGCCGATTATGAGCGTGGAAGAAAACGTAGGTTTATCCTGCCTGAAGACTCGGTTAAAGGGAAAATTTGGCTTGTTAGATAATAAAAAAGAGATTGAACTGGCTGACGATTATGTAAAACAACTTGCCATTAAGACCCAGTCTATCTATGCGGCAAGTGGAAGCCTTTCGGGTGGCAATCAGCAAAAAGTGGTATTGGCAAAGGTATTAGCCGTAAATCCCACATTGCTGATTCTGGACGAGCCTACGATTGGTATTGATATTAAGAGCCGGGAAGAGATTATGGGATTGATCAAAGACCTGACGAATGAAGGTATGAGTGTAATCTATCTGACAAACGATTTTGATGAACTCCTTCGCATCGTTGACCGGGTAGTCATATTTAACGAAGGAAAGATAGTCGGAAATTTAAAAAATGAGAATTTATCTTCTGACGAAATAGTAAATATTCGAGATCGGAGGGCAGTTTAAGTCATGAAAAGGAATGTTAAAAACTGGAAATTAAAAATAATAGATAATATTGTATGGGTGTTATTGTTAATTGGAGTTATTGTTTTTATTATTTTAAAACCGAATTATTTTAATCCGATAGCAAACCCAGGTTTATATTTGAATATCCCGATGCAGGCTTCGGTAATGGGCGTTATGACAATCGGTCTTGCCGGTACGATTCTTCTTGGTGATATTGATCTTTCCTGTGTAGGAATTATGGCGGTATCTGCAGCAACGGGTATTTTGGCTTTTAAGAATGAGGTTGTTCCGATTGCGGTTTCTATGGTCCTTATTTTATGTATGGGTGCGTTGCTTGGATTTGTTAACGGTGTTTTGATCGCAAAACTGAAAGCAGTTGCGCTGATTGAAACATTGGCAATGAATACGCTTCTGGCAGGAGTTGTGCTTGCGATTACAAGAGGGCGGACAATTACGATTAATGAGAAGGGATATACATTTCTCGGACAGGGGAAATTATTCAGTGTTCTTCCATATTTGGTGATTATCTTTTTACTTGTTTATGTGATCATGTATTTTGTGTGGAACAGAACAGCGCTTGGAAGAAGTCTCTTTGCCGTGGGTGGTAATGCAAGATGTGCGAAAGTGTCTGGTATTAATGTAGATCGGATCAGAATAGCAGCATTTACCATATCCGGTCTGATGGCGGGACTGGCAGGACTGATGCTTTCATCAAAGATGGGTTCCATCAACAGCGTATTTGGTTCTTCTTATTCTATGGATATCATTGCGGCGGCTGTAATCGGCGGAACGTCTCTTGCAGGCGGTGTTGGAAAAGTGTCAGGAGTTTTAGGTGGCGTGTTGCTTCTGAATTTCATTCAGGTAGGTCTCCAGGTGTTTGGAATGGACTCCTATTATGTGCAGGCAGCTACAGGAATGATTATTCTCCTTGCAGTACTGATTGATTCTTTCAGAGTACGGCTTTCTAATAAGGAGTAGAAAACGGAGGCAAGATATGAAAGCAATATATTTGGATAAGATAAATTCATTTTCAGAAAAAGAATTGGATGAGCCTGAGTGTGGGGAACACCAGGTATTGGTTCAGATGAAAGCAGTAGGAGTATGTGGTTCAGACGTTCATTACTGGAAGAATGGACGGATCGGGCAGTTTGTTGTAAAAGAACCGATGATTCTGGGGCATGAGTGTTCAGGGATTGTAACCGCTGTTGGGAAGAAAGTGACAAAACTAAAAGCAGGAGACAGAGTAGTACTGGAACCGGGCATCCCTTGTATGAAATGTGAACATTGCCTAAAAGGCCGTTATAATCTGTGCCAGAATATTGTGTTTTTTGCAACCCCACCGGATGATGGCGTCTTGGTAGAAAAAATCGCATATGATGAAGAGTATGTGTTTAAGATTCCAGATGAAATCTCAGATTACGGATTGGCAACGATGGCGGAACCGCTTTCTGTAGGACTCTTTGCTACACAGAGAATCAAACCTGGGATTGGAGAAAGAGCGATTATTTTTGGAGCCGGAATCATTGGCATTACTTGTCTGCTTGCAGCAAGAGCGGCAGGTTGTAAAGATATAACAGTGGCTGATATCCGTGACGACCGATTAAAATGGGCAAAAGAGATGGGAGCAGATCACATTGTAAACACTATGAAAGATGAGATTCCAGATAATCAGTATGATTTTGGATATGAGGCTACGGGAGCAGATGCATGTTATAACCTGGCTGTAAGATGTATCAAACCGGGCGGACGTATTGCAATGATCGGGATGGGAGCGGAGTTACAAAAAGTGGATATGGTAGATTACGTATGTAAAGAGATATCTATTGTTCCTTCTTTCCGTTATTCGAATACATATCCATTGGTACTTGAACTTTTGAAGGACAATCAAGAGAAATTAAGGAAGTTGATCACACATCGGGTTCCGTTTTCATTGGAAGGAGTGGAAACTGCTTTCCATGCTGCAGCGGAAGATCCGTCTGCTGTAAAAGTTGTTGTTGAATTTGAGTAAATAAAATAAAAAGAAAGAGGTGTTGGTTTATGAAACATGTTGTTAATGTGGCTGAAGGAAGAGAGCCGGATATGGATCCGAGAAGTTTAAGGGCAAGAGTTTTACCGAGAGAGAAAGAAGTACTCAGGGATACTTATTATCTGATTGATCGCAAGGAAGGCCCGTCTAAGCGCCTGACCTGTGGACATACAACCATATATCCGACAGGAACTACAACAGGTCATGCACATGACGATATGGAGGAAATCTATTATTTTGTTTCCGGTGAAGGAATCATGGTAGTGGGAGAAGACCGGTTTCCGGTAAAAGCCGGCGATGCATGTTATGTTCCGCCAGGAGAATATCATACGACGATTCAGACAGGTATCCTTCCGCTAACGTTTGTGTGGAACACATGTTTGGTTGACGGCGACGAAGAATAATTAACGTAAGAGATACATGAGGTGAATGAGTATGAAACAATATATTGCAGCGATGGATATTGGTACGAGTGGGTGCAAATCTATCATCGTAGATGATGAGGGTCAGGTAGTATCTTCATGTATAGAAGAATATCCTTTATATTCGCCAAAACCGGGCTGGAATGAGCAAGATCCGATGGACTGGTGGGTTGGTGCATATACAAGCCTTCATAAAGCAATCGATAAGAGCGGAGTTGATGCAGGGGATATTAAGGCTCTTAGTTTTTCAGGACAGATGCATGGACTTGTTGCTATGGATAAGGATGGAAAAGTAATTCGAAGAGCTTTCCTTTGGAATGATCAGCGCTGTGCAAAGCAGTGTCAGGAATTACTTTCGGATCTGGGCGGATTTGAGGAATTGCGCCGTTATACGAACAATAATATACTTCCGGGATATCAGGGCGGGAAGATCCTGTGGCTGAGAGAAGTTGAACCGGAAAATTACCAGAAAATGAAAAAAGCAATACTTCCGAAAGATTACCTCCGGTATCAGTTGACAGGTGAATATTGTACGGATGTGTCGGATGCCTCCGGAACAGGATTTTTTAATGTTGAAAAACGAGAATATAGTTGGGAATTGCTGGAACGTCTAAATATTCCGAGAGAATTATTCCCGCCGGTAGTGGAATCCAGTGAAATAACCGGTGTTGTAACGAAGGAAGCAGCAGAACTTACCGGATTGAAAGAAGGAACCCCGGTTGTAGGCGGTGGAGGCGACAGTGTGATCCAGACGACAGGTATGGGATTGATTCGGGAAGGTATTCTTGGATTGACGCTGGGTACTGGTGGAATTGTTGCGATGGGAATGTCGAAGTACATTGAAAATCATGACAAAACGTTACAGTTCTTCTGTAATAATCAGAAAGACCTGTATCATGTTATGGGAGTTATGCTTGCGTGCGGCGGAAGTTATCAGTGGTATAGAAATACCTTTTGCAGAAGTGAGATAGAGGAAGCAAAGGGACAAGGTGTTGATCCGTATGATATCATGAATCGTGCGGCGGAAGCATCAGCACCCGGTTCCAGAGGGCTTATCTACCTTCCGTATCTTTCAGGAGAACGGGCACCATATACAGATCCGAACCTGAGAGGCTGCTTTATCGGCATGACGCAAAGTCATTGTAAAGGAGACATTACAAGATCTGTAATGGAAGGTATCGGATATGGAATGAAGCAGATCGGAGAGGCAATCCTTAAATTAAAACCGGTAGCACTTGACAGGATTATTGTGTCTGGGGGAGGAAGCAGAAGTAATCTGTGGCGCCAGATACTTAGTGATATTTTCCAACTTCCTGTATATACAGTCAGCGGAGCAAAGGAAGGCGGCGCTTATGGGGCATGCCTGGTTGGAGGAGTAGGAGCCGGAATTTGGAAAGATTTGGATGACGCTTGCTCAACGATGAAGGTTGTAACGGAGAATCTTCCAAATCCAGATAACAAGAATGTTTATGAGGAAATGTATCATATCTATTCTGATATGGTTCCAGCATTAAAGAATCAGTTTGACCGACTTTCATCAATACAGGAATAATGAAAAAGTGAGGTAGTAAAATGAAACAGATAGATAATTTATCAATTAATGCAATTCGAGTTCTGTCTGCGGATGCGATTCAGAAAGCAAAATCAGGGCATCCCGGCTTACCGCTCGGCGCTGCGCCTATCGCTTATGAGTTGTGGGCACACCACATGAGCCACAATCCAGTTAATCCAGACTGGCAGAACAGGGATCGCTTTATCCTCTCTGGCGGGCATGGCTCTATGTTGTTATATTCTCTTCTTTACCTATATGGATATGGGGATATGACAATGGAGGATCTTAAGGAATTCAGGCAATTAAATTCCAAAACTCCAGGACATCCGGAGTACAGGCATACTGTTGGTGTTGAAGCTACGACAGGTCCGCTTGGCGCTGGTATGGGTATGGCTGTAGGTATGGCAATCGCGGAAAAACATCTTGCATCTGTATTTAATAAAGAAGGTTATCCGGTAATTGACCATTATACCTACGCGTTGGGTGGAGATGGCTGCATGATGGAAGGAATTTCTTCAGAGGCATTTTCTCTGGCAGGAACGTTAGGGTTGTCCAAATTGATCGTTCTATACGATTCTAATAATATTTCTATCGAAGGTTCGACGGATCTTGCTTTTACTGAAGATGTGCAGAAACGAATGGCAGCTTTCGGATTCCAGACTCTGGAAGTAGAAAATGGAAATGATATTGACGCGATCGGAAAGGCGATTGAAGAGGCAAAAGCAGATACAGAGCATCCGTCATTTATCACGATTCATACAGAAATCGGGTATGGCTGTCCGAATAAACAGGGAAAAGCAAGTGCACACGGAGAACCTTTAGGTGAAGAAAACGTAAAAGAAATGAAAGAAACTTTAGGCTGGCCTTCTCAAGAGCCATTCTATGTTCCTGATGAAGTATATGCGCACTATAAAGAATTAAGAGAGGCGTTAGCGGAGAAAGAGGAAGAATGGAACAAGATGTATGCCGAATACTGTGAGAAGTTTCCGGAAATGAAAGAACTGATGGCAGAGTATTTTGAATGTGACTGTGAAGCACTCCTGAAAGATAATGAAGAGTTCTGGAAGAGAGGCGAGAAACCGGAAGCTACAAGGGCGATTTCAGGAAGAATACTGAATACAATTAAGGATATCGTCCCGAATCTCATGGGTGGATCTGCAGATCTTGCACCGTCCAATAAGACATATTTGAACGATAAAGGAGATTTTTCTGCAGATTGTCCAATGGGCAGAAATATGCATTTTGGGGTTAGAGAACTTGCAATGGGAGCAATTGGAAATGGAATGATGCTACACGGTGGGCTACACAGTTATGTGGCGACATTCTTCGTATTCTGCGATTATATTAAACCGATGGCGCGTTTGTCTTCTATCATGAAACTTCCGATGACTTATGTATATTCACATGATAGTATCGGGGTTGGAGAAGACGGACCGACACATGAGCCGATTGAACAACTTGCAATGCTTCGTGCCATGCCGAATTTTCATGTGTTTAGACCATGTGATGCAGTTGAGACGGAGGCTGCATGGTATAGTGCGTTAACTTCGAAGGAGACTCCAACTGCAATTGTGCTGACCAGACAGAATCTGACTCCAATGGCAGGAAGTAGCAAAGATGCTCTGAAAGGCGGATATATTCTGGAAGATTGCGAGGGCACTCCGGAGTTGATTTTGATCGCGACTGGTTCTGAAGTAGAACTGGCGGCAGAAGCCAAGAGTGTGCTTGAGAAAAAAGGGAAAAAAGTTCGTCTTGTATCTATGCCGTGTATGGATATTTTTGAAGAACAGACAGAGGAATATAAAGAGATGGTTCTTCCAAAGAGCGTGACCAAAAGAATATCCGTAGAAGCATTATCTACCTTTGGTTGGGATCGTTATGTTGGAACGGAAGGGAAAGCAATCGGTATGACAACCTTTGGAGCAAGCGGACCGTATAAGACGTTATTTGAGTATTTTGGATTTACGGTAGATGCAATCGTAGAGGCTGCGGAAACTCTCTAAATCTGCTTTTTTCCAGCAGTGATTTTTGACGTGCATTCGTACTTATGTTTGAAAGCCGGATCGGCGTAACCCTTGGAATATTGGGTTGCGCCGATTTCTCTGTATAGTGAAGAGATCTTTTGGTTTAAGGATCTATATAAAAAATCTTTACTTTAAAACCGTATAATAAATAGAAAATATATAAATATATAAAAAATAATTTGAAAATATACTTGACAAATGAAAATAATTGGTA
>CAYOSJ010000101.1:0-8058 GCA_964406595.1 uncultured Dorea sp. | reverse complement strand
TATGCGATCCCCGGCATGTATTATGAAAAAGTTTATTCAAAATAGTATTATTGTCTTGTTCATTTGTTAATTATAGTATATGAAAGAGTTGTGAAGAAATCATGCAAAAGAAATGAAAGATTTTTGAAAGATAAATGAACAAATTGTGAACAAAGAAAATAAATTTTCAGTTGTCAATTTCCTGAAAATCAAGTATATTTATAGAGGCTTATAAGAGAAAGGGAGAAAGAAGATGAAATACATTTCATTTGCGATTCCGTGTTATAATTCGGAAGAATATATGCAGCATGCGATCGAAAGCATCCTGCCGGGTGGAGATGATGTGGAAATTATCATCGTCAATGATGGTTCTCGTGACGGGACTTCGAAGATCGCGCATGAATATCAGGCGAAATATCCTGGCATTGTGCAGGTGGTGGATAAGGAGAACGGCGGTCATGGCGACGCAGTAAATGCAGGTCTGAGCCGTGCAGGAGGAAAATATTTTAAAGTCGTGGACAGTGACGACTGGGTAGATGAAGACGCGCTTTTTAAGATCCTGGAATTTATGAAGGATATGGAAGAGACAGAGCAGGAAGTGGATATGCTGGTGGCGAACTATGTATATGAGAAAGTGGGAGCCGTGCATAAAAAATGTATTCATTATCGCAACGTATTACCACAAGGTGAAGTGTTCCGCTGGGATGACATTGGGCATTTTCATTTGGATCAGTATATCCTGATGCATTCGGTCATCTACCGCACGGACATGTTGAAACTTACGCAGATCAAGTTGCCGAAACATACATTCTATGTAGATAATATCTATGTGTATTATCCGCTTCCTAATGTGCGGAAACTCTATTATATGGACTTGGATTTCTATAGATATTTTATCGGTCGGGAAGATCAGTCCGTGAATGAGAAAGTGATGATAGGAAGAATCGATCAGCAGTTTTTTGTCACGAGAACTATGATTGATATGTATCAGCTTGGTAAGATCAAGAGTAAAAAACTTAGAAAATATATGACGAATTATCTTGCGATCATGATGACGGTGTCTTCGATCATTGCCATCCGATCCAAGAATCCTGAGAATCTGGAGAAGAAACAGGAATTGTGGAAATATTTGAGACAAAAGGATATTAAGACATACGTTAAGATTCGTTATGGCATTTTGGGGCAGACGATGAACATTCCGGGGCGTTCAGGAAGAAAGATCTCCTCTCTTGCATATTCCGTTGCCCGAAGAATTGTCGGTTTTAATTAAATAAAGAATATATTTGGCAGCCATGCCACATACTAATAGTAAAAATGAGAAGGAGTGTGTGACATGGCTATTGATTTTAAGAGAAGTGAGACACGAGAGAATCTGATGCGTGCATTTGCAGGAGAAAGTCAGGCGAGAAACCGTTATACGATCGCGGCAGAAACTGCAAGGGAGCAGGGCTTGTATGCGGTAAGCCAGATATTCCTTTTTACGGCAGAGCAGGAGCGCGCTCACGCGAAAAGATTTTATGATCTACTTAAGAACCTGTCCGGTACGACGATCGAGATTGATGGTAGTTACCCGGTGGATCATTTCGATAATGTGATAGAACTTCTGAAAGTGGCAAAACATAATGAGATGGAAGAATTTTCAGATGTGTATCCGGCTTTCGCAGAGATCGCAAAGGAAGAAGGATTTCTGGAAGCCTCGGGAACATTTAACTTAACCGCAAGGGTGGAAGAGATCCACGGGAAACGTTTTGGAAAACTGGCAGAACTCTTTGACAGGGGAAAATACTATGAGAGCGAAAAATCGCAGGACTTTATGTGCCTGAACTGCGGACATATTCATCATGGAAATTTTGTGCCGGAAGTATGTCCATTGTGCCATCATGAAAGAGGCTATTTTATTCCGGTAAGCCTTGCGCCGTATTTTGAGTGTGGATTATTAAAATAGAGATGAAGGTGAGAAAATGACAAGTCAGAAGGTTGAAAATATCTTAAACCTTGCGCTTGACGCCACACAGGAAGAGCGGGAAAAATCCTTGCAGTTGGAAGTAGGGTATGATCCGCAGGAGAGTACATGGGAACTGATCGTAAAGTATTCGGGTGACCTTACAGAGGTGCGGAGAATCGCGGATCGTGTGACGGAATTGGTGAATGAATATGCGATACTTGTCGTACGGGAGTCTTTGATTGAAACATTGGCAGCGCTGCCGCAGATTGAGTATATTGAAAAACCGAAACGGTTGTTTTTTCAAATTGTAAATGGAAAACGAGTGTCCTGTATCGATGCAGTGCAGGGCACTCGTTTTTCTTTGTATGGACAGGATGTGTTGGTGGCGGTGATTGACTCAGGAATTGACTATACACATCCGGAATTTCGTAAATCTGACGGTACAACAAGGATTCGTGCAATCTGGGACCAGTCTCTCCAGGTGAGAGAGGGAGAACATTCGCCGGAAGGTTATGGGATAGGTGTTGAGTATACAAAAGAAGAGATCAATGCGGCACTGGGACGGCTTAGAACCCGTGATACTTCCGGGCACGGAACTGCTGTTGCAGGAATTGCTGCAGGGAACAGCGGTGTGGCGCCGCAAAGTGAGATTATCGCGGTAAAACTGGGCAATCCTGTGGGGGACGGATTCCCACGAACAACGCAGTTAATGATGGGAATTGACTATGTGATACGGAAAGCATTGGAATATCGTATGCCGATAGCAATCAATATCAGTTTTGGCTACCCCTCTGTAACGGCTCTGATACTTTGGACAGGGAAGTATCAGAAGAACCCATCAAATATAAATCTACAGTTTCTCCATTCCATACTACTTTATCTATAAATAGTCTCAGAGCAGAACGTTTTTCTTCTATACTCATAGAATCAAAAGACTGACTGAAAGAAGCAAGCATCTTTGGAACAAATTCTAACTCAGCTTCTAGCATGACAGACTGATTTTCTGAGATTTTTGATAATTCTTTGATGTCTTTCTCAAGTTGCGTTTTTTCTTCGTGAATCGAATTGATTCGTTCCTGTATATAAGCATGAGCCGGAGAATCAGCACTTTCAGCAAGAGATATAAGCAGATTATGGATTTGCTTTTCTTTTTCTGAAAGACTGTTCTTTAAAGATTTTAGTTCTGTCCTATGCGTATCCCCTTTGGCGAGTAAAGCCTTTTTTGTTTCTTTCCATTGTCTCATAAAGACAGAATCATCTTCTGCTAATTTTTTGATTTCATTACAGACAATCTCATCAAGAAGATTACCAGGAGCATTTTTCATAGCACAATTCTTCTGCCTGCTTTTTTCTTTTGTTTCACATAGATAATTAAAAGAGCGTGAGCCATCCGGTTTGGTAGAATGCCCCATTTTCGGACGCATTTTATTTCCGCAATGCCCACAGAAAATCAAACCAGACAAAAGTGCCTGATTGCTTCTTGGTTTACGGAAATTTTTAGAAGCATTTAGTGCAAGCATATTCTGTACCTTTACCCAGTCTTTTCCGGAAACAAGCGGAGTGTGTTTCCCGATTGCAATAATCCATGCTTCATATTCTTTCATATCGTGAGGGATTCCGCTTGTTTGGTTACTTTTATTAAATGCCATAATTCCGTATTCACTGCTGCACTCCGACTTCTCAAAGCAGAGATTCGCATTTAATTCGTGAAAATAATCCCATACAGTTTCATCTGCACTGGCATAGACAGGATTTTTCAAAATATTTTTAATAGCAAAACATTTAAAAGGTATATTGTTACGGGTGTAGATATGTTCTTCCTGTAATAATTTCTCTACCATTGTGAGAGAATTTGTTTCTAGATAGGCAGAGAAAATTTTCTGAATCGTTCGAGATTCTTCGGGAATAGGCTCAAGCATATATGCTTTCCTGGTTTTGCCGTTTGAAGCGATACTTCCAGTAGTGACAGTGCTTTTATATCCAGTAGGCGTTGTACCACCGAGCCAATGTCCACTCCTTGCCAGAGTTTGGAAGTTGTCTTTTAGTCGTTCGGCAAGATTCTCTCGTTCCATCTGTGCAAAAACGGAAGTAATCATCATCATGGCTTTTCCCATAGGTGTCGAGGTGTCAAAAGATTCCTTGACTGATACAAAACTGATGCCCCATTCAGTCAATTGGTCTGATAATATTGAGAAGTCTTTGACACTTCTGGAGATTCGGTCTAACTGATAGCAGATGATAACTTTTATTTCTTTGCGTTTGCAGGCATCTAACATAATTTGAAACTGAGGACGATTGGTATTTTTGCCGGAGTATCCTTCATCTTCAAAAATAATAATAGAATCTTCATCATCTACATCATAATGAAATTGCAAGTATTCTCTGCATCTGGTAATCTGATTATCGATACTTTCACCTTTGCCGGTAAACTTAGATTTTCTTGAATAAATTGCATATTTTCTTGTATCTTTCCCTGCCATATCTGCACCCCATAATTATTTTATTTTTCAAACTAATTACAAATGCGGAAGTTGGGAATTGCAAAAAGAATTTTATGAAAGACATTGATAATATACAAAAAACAAGATATAATTATATCAATAAAAAGATATACTAATAAGGCAATGGGAAAGGATGAAGAAAATGATTATTAAGGCTTCAGCAACACTTCGGAACGATTATGCTTCTATTTCTAATCTTGCAAGAAAAACAAGTGAACCGATTTATATAACAAAAAATGGGGAGGGCGACGGAGTATTTATGAGTATCGATGCCTTTGAGAAAAGAGAGCAGGCATTAGAACTTCGTGCGAAAATCATGCAGGCAGAAGAGGAACGGTTAAGCGGAGCAAAGACAAGAAGTATCTCCGAAGCAAGAAAGGAATTGAGAGAACGTGCAAGAACAATATAAAGTAGAGATTCTTCCTACGGCATGGGAAGATTTGAAAAAGATTGAAGATTATTATTTACTTCAATTTGGTGTGGAATCCGCTATGAAAGTTACAGAGCAGATTTTGGACAGTATTGAGCGATTAGAGAACTTTCCAGACTCCGGTTCTCTGACACCGGATAAATGGTTGAATAAGCAAGGGTATCGAATGGTCATATCTGAAAGGTTTGTTTCTATATATCGACAAATAGAAAAAATAGTTTATGTGTATCATATTGCGGATACACAGACAGAATATACAAAGTTGTTTTCGTGATGGCAAAGAGGTAGTAAGATGAAAGAATGTCCAAATTGTAGTATGGAATTGCCGGATGAAGCACATTATTGCCCGAGGTGTATGTTTCAATATGAGAAACAGGAAATACAAATAAAAGACAGGCATAGGAAGTATATTCCATTATTGTTAATTGGGAGTGTATTGGTGATTGGTGTGTTCATTTGTATGCCATTTGTAAGGCGTAGAATACAAGACAACATGAACAGCAATTACACAGAGGAGTTGGATATTCCAAATGTCATTAACGAAAATTTTAGGACAGGTGAGAATATTATCTATGATTCCGAAGTGGAAAATGATTTAAGGGATGAGAATAATTATAAAGGCTGCTACGCACCGCTGTAGCGGCAAGGCCTTGACAAATATTCTCATAGAAATGGACACTTAATCAAGCACAAATAAGGCGATTTCCGAATACCGGAATTCTGATTTCCTATTTTCCGGATTTGCGATTTCTAAGTGCAAGAATATTCAGATTTGCTCTTAAAAAGACAAATACGAGTTCGACAATTTTATAAAGATGAAGTGAGAGAGATTTCAGAAATGGAGTCCCTCTTTTCTTTTAGAGAAGTAAGACTTGATTATTAAGAAAACAACAGGAAAAAAGGAGGTCTTGCTATGACTCAACGAACAAACCATAGCAAAAATATTTATATTTCAAGGGAGGAGGTGACTGGCAGGATTTCTCTGGATGATTCTGTTTCAACGACATGTGTTACAAATCATATTGTTGAAATGACTGTGATGGAAAAACCGATTCGATGGAAGTGTGCAATTAAAAGATTATACAACTTTAAGAAGGCTTATCAATTACAATTTTACTGGAAATGAATCGGAATTACATGTCACATTAACTTATGGAGAGGATATGCAAAGTCGTGAGAATGTGTCTGCTGATTTTAAAGCCTTTTGGAAAAGACTGAAATATGCTTATCCTACATGTGAATATATAGTAATTTATGAACCTACTGAAAAAAGGGTTTGGCATGTGCATGTTTTGATTAAAGACAGAAGAGGAAAAAGGTTATTCATACCAAAGGGCAGACTAAGTTATATGTGGAGAAAAGGATATGTCTGTATAAACCGTATTTTAGATAATGATAATCTTGCAGCATATTTTATGGGATTATTTTCAGATAGAAATAAAGAAAAATCAGGATCTAAGAAAGTAGAAAGAATACTATACTATACAAATAATTATCGCTTATACTCTCGCTCTAAGGGCATTAAAACCCCACCTCTTTACAAAGAAACTTATAAACAGGCATTAGAACGTGTGAAAGGATTAGAACCATGTTTCGAGAATGCTTATGGTATTTATGATTCAGAAGATGGAACAGAACTGAATGTAATTTATCATAAACAGTATAACAAAAGAAGAAAATAGTGAGCGGTAAAGAGTAAAAACGGGGAATTGCTAGAGGATATTTCTTACAATATGAAAAATTTGATTTGGTTAAGAACAGTTTTAGAAGTTATGGGGTTCATGGAGTGCGACAGATGGAATCAGTTTAACTCTATGACAGATGAACTTAAAAGAACGTACAAGGAAGTTCAAAAGGACATGTTAAGTAATCAAGTATCAGACATATTGGAAGAAAAATAGAATACAATATGATAAATAGTTGGAAGAGGTAGGTTTATATGGAGATTGTCGTGCATTATCCGGAAGATAGGCAGGGCATCAGTGCTTTGAGAAAAGCAGTGGCAGAAACTCATAGTGAATACATATATTCCTATATAGAAAGACTTCAGTGTTCACAGGAACAAAAGGAGACGATTATAAAAGGCATTGATGAAATGCTGACTTAGAGATGAGTAGAAGGCTGGTGGTATTACATACTGCCAGTCTTTTGTTGCAAGAGAAGCGGATTTATCTTTCGGAAGTCTTTATTTGACAAATAAGACAAAAGAAATTGTTCCCCTAACCTGGCTTCGCTTAAAACCGGATTCAAGAAGTCTTTTATAAATATCTTTTTGTCGTAAACCTTTCATGTGTCTTGCATAGCGTAATTTTTCAGCAATGGTAGGAACATCTTCAATGGAAGAATAGAGTAAATGATATTGTTCTGATTCTGTAAGACGGTGTAAAGGATGGAAAATAAAATGATGGACATATAAAAGAGTGTGTTCAGATTCACTGGCATTGTGCCGGAATAAAAGAGCCATCCTGTTATTGATGATTTGCAGAGGTTTCCAGTTTGCGTATAAGGCTCGCTCATTCCGGTTTTCCAAATCCTTAAGAGCCGTTGCAATGGGGTTGCTTTGGAAATACTTATGGCTCTCATGATGGGGCTTCATTGCTTGAGCGATTTATTGATGACATTTCTAATATATGGAAAAATACAATCTGTATCGGAACAGGGAATGAAGCGGCAAGTGCGGGGCATACATCGGGACGATTGAGCGATGAAGAGGAAATAGCAATCCAGTTGGCGGTTCAGGATAACCAGCCGTCTCTGAATGTTCAGATATGGAAAGAATATGTGGATGTGGCGGATATTTCTATCGTCTCGCCTTCGGGAATTCGAGTGGGACCGGTACAAGAGGTGCTGGGACCACAGAGATTCTTGGCGGGTCAGACAGAACTTTTGCTGTATTATGGAGAGCCGAGTCCCTACAGTGTGGCACAGGAAATATATATTGATATGCTTCCGCGGGGAAGTTATGTAGAGTCAGGGGTTTGGCGGATCATTCTGACTCCGAGAACCATTATCTCAGGCAATTATGAACTGTGGCTTCCCAGTGAAGGTGTGCTGAATCAAGGAACAGGGTTCCTATACCCTACAGATAATACAACGCTTACGATTCCGTCTACTGCAAGTCGTGTCATTTCTGTGGGGGCGTATGACGCGCTCACATTTGCTTATGCGGATTTTTCGGGACGGGGACCGTTGTCGGGGAGCGG
>CAYOSJ010000100.1:5871-8073 GCA_964406595.1 uncultured Dorea sp. | reverse complement strand
CTATTTCTTATCAGAAAGATTCATTTCCCAAAGACACATGATTTTTTACAGCCTCGCATAATACACTGAAAAACTGAATTTTTCCTTTTAATTGTTCAACCACAATTATACATCAACTAAATCTGACGTAGAACTATCTATATATACGTTTAAATTGATTGATCTCTTTTTATACTCTCAATGATTTCCCCGATATTACACGTCACTTTCCCTTTGCACTTATGAATATCCTCATTGATTTTCTTTTCCTGTGCAATCGCTATATTCACGTTCTTCGCCAGCTCTCCGATAGCAGAATTTTTCTTTGGATTCACACCAGTTCTTGCTAACAGTAACTTATAAATGAATGTCTGATTACCATCTTTCTCATTCTTGATAATCTTTTCTTCATTCGGTTTAATATCTTCTTCATAAGCATTTTTAAAGTGGAGAAGTAAAAATAATTCAAATGCCGGATTACTTACCGCAAGGATATTTTCTTCCTCTCCTAATGCTACAACTTCATCATAGTCCTGCACCTTTTCTTCAAAAATGTCTGCGTCAAACACGATAATCATTTTATCTCGCTCTTTATCAAAAGAAATATCTTCATTTTCTTTCTGGCTTTCCGCAAAAGCAATTAACCTTCTCGGAAAACTAATGTCCTTATCTTCCTCCGTTTTCTCAAGCAATCGAATGTCTATCAACGGATGAATATTCAGAGATTTGCGAATATCTATCAGTTTGCGGAAATACCATGTTTCTGTATTTGCCCCTTCACAAATGAAAAAATATTTGCGATATGGCTCTCTTTGTTCTACATTATCTGTACTTCTGCTGTTCCAATTTGTATAACTTCTAACAGGAGCCATACCTATTCCTCCTCTCTGAACTCGAATGTGCTAAATACCGGAATTGCACCATATCTGCCTTCCAGATATGCTTTACTCAGGACTTTATCATATCTCTCTTTGAAACGGTCTAAGGAATAAATCACACTGGCATTATCTGCATTACGTTCAATAAACCATATCTCATCTCGTCTGAAAATGCGCTGATCCATAATCGAGGATTCATGCGTTGTAAAAATTAACTGCATACGTTCTTTTTCATGCAGCTGCATGAACAGTTGTAAAAATCGTTCTGTCAGCTTCGGGTGCAGGCTTCTTTCTAACTCATCTACCACATACAGCATATCTTCCCGCTTATTGAGCAGCATATCCATCAAATCAAACAAACGTCTTGTGCCATCAGACTCTTCCTCAAAACCAAAGTCAAAAAAAGACTTCACATGATTCAGCCGGATTGTTGTTACTTTTGGCTCTGAATGCCCTTCGACTTCGATATTAAAAAAACTCTCATTCGATCTCATCGTCATTCTAAAAGACGGATTTTCCTGTTCCTCGATCCGGCTCTTCACGTGGCGCATAACCCTGTCAAATACTGCTTTTGGCATAGCATTTGATAATTCATCTAAAGAGATTTCCTCTATTTTTACTTTGCTGATTCCTGTGTCAAATGTTTCAATCAGTTTATTGATTAATTTTAAAGAGTCTGTATCATAATAATACTCCAAATCAATCAACGGAGTATTCGGGGTAATTACTACGATATGATTCTGTATCCAATCATATACATCTTTAAAAAACAGCATTTTAGAGCGTACTGTATATTTCTTGCCACGGTTCATTTCTGTCAAAAATAAAGAAGTTTCATTGCCTGCAAAATCATCTGCATAAATCTCAAATTTATTTTTCTCTGCATTTGACAAAGTAATAGATTCATCTATTACCGGACGTTTATTTCCTTCTCTTTCAAACAGACATCGTGCTGTTCCATTCTGATATAACTCATATAGCCATTCCTCTGTGACTTTTCTTTTGCTTAAAATCACAGAAAAACCATAAGCATAGAATTTATCATCAACAGTAATCTGTACTTCAAAACTACTTTCTCTTTCTTTATTTTCTTCTCTGTTTTTACAGAACATACCTGCCGCTTCCATCGGAATACCTTTATTCACACACTCTTTAAAAAAGCGGAAAAATTCCACCAGATTTGTTTTACCCGCCGCATTTGCACCGTACACTACGCCATATTTTAATAACTGGGTACTCTTTATTTTCAATCTATGGCGTGCATTTGTCCGTATTTTATTGGAAGAAATCATTGTCAATTCAGTTGCACTATCAAAAGATTTGAAATTTTCTATATGATAAAAAA
>CAYOSJ010000100.1:0-5861 GCA_964406595.1 uncultured Dorea sp. | reverse complement strand
ACATCACTATACACCTCCACCATTATTATATACAGTCATTCCCGCAAAGTCAATTAAGATTCATTCTTTTAGAGATTTTTTCGCCAAATATATAATTATTTTCTTATTTTTGACATTTCATTCTAATTTATATCTCAAAATAGTTAGTTTTAGACTACATGACTTTTGATAATTTAGGTGTTGCCAAAAAATGCACAAGTTCTAGTTTCAATTCGTTACTATACATTTTTTTCCAGACATAGAAATAACCCCTTTCGTTAGATTTTTGTTTTGTCTAACAAAAGGGGTTCACTTCAATATGTACTGCTGCATTAATAATCAACTCACGAATCGCGTCTGATGGAATTTCATAAACATCCTGCCTATATATGGTCATAATTACACCTCGCTCTCCAGGGCAGTTCTACTGTCATTATCAAAATCCCAAGCCAGAACACACCTCTCACAAAAGTGACGTGCCCCATGGGGAGACATTTTTTATAATGGAAAAGAGGAATACGGTTGCAAATAAACAAAAAATAATACGGGAAGTGGCTATCATACAACAACCTCTTCCCGCATGAAAATCTGTTTTAACAAAAATGATTTCTTTCTCTTACAACAATCCCCCGATTGACAAGAACAATGGCGCGAATACCAATGATACGATCGTCATCAGTTTGATCAGGATATTAATAGACGGTCCTGATGTATCTTTAAACGGATCACCAACTGTATCACCGACAACTGCTGCCTTGTGAGCGTCACTTCCCTTGCCGCCGTGATTACCATCTTCAATATATTTCTTTGCATTGTCCCATGCACCACCTGAATTGGACATAAAGATCGCAAGCATAACTCCTGTTACAAGAGATCCTGCTAACAATCCGCCAAGAGCAGAAGGTCCTAAGATAATACCTACTGCCAGAGGCGCTGCCACTGCCATAACACCTGGTATCAACATTTCTTTCAACGCTGCTGTTGTGGAAATCGCAACACAGGACTTGTAGTCCGGTTTTGTTGTTCCTTCCATGATCCCCGGCATCTCTCTGAACTGCCGTCTTACTTCTTCGATCATCTGATATGCTGCTCTTGATACAGACTCCATCGTCATAGCAGAGAACAGGAACGGAAGCATACCTCCGATAAATAATCCGATGATAACGCGGCTGTCAAGAATATCAATATTCTTAAGCTGTACTGCTTCTGCATAAGATACGAAGAGCGCAAGCGCCGTAAGCGCTGCAGAACCAATCGCAAATCCTTTTCCCATCGCTGCTGTTGTATTTCCAACTGCGTCAAGTTTATCTGTGATCTGACGTACAGATTTATCAAGCCCTGACATTTCTGCAATACCACCTGCATTGTCTGCAATCGGTCCGTAAGCATCTACCGCTACGGTGATCGCTGTTGTAGACAACATGCCAACTGCCGCCAGCGCGATTCCATATAATCCGCAGAACTGATAAGCTGCAAAGATTCCGACGCAGATGAGAAGGATCGGAATTGCTGTAGACTTCATACCAACTGCGATACCGCTGATGATCGTTGTTGCAGAACCGGTCTCTGACTGAGATGCGATCTCTTTTACAGATTTGTAATCACCGGAAGTATATACCTCTGTGATAATACCAATGATCAATCCCACGATAAGTCCTGCTACGATAGCAATCGCTGCATTGAAATTGCCAAAGAAGTATTTACTGAATACAAATGCTACGATCAGCACGACGATACTTGCAGCGTAAGAACCTGCTTTCAGTGCTTTGTGTGGATCGGAATCCTCCGTTCCTTTTACAAAGAATGTTCCGACAATAGATGCCAGAAGTCCGAGTCCTGCGATAAGAAGCGGATAGATTGCTCCTGCCACCTGAAAATACACGATTCCAAGAGTCAATGAGGAAATAAGCGCTCCTACATAAGATTCGAACAAGTCAGCGCCCATACCTGCTACGTCACCTACGTTATCTCCAACATTATCTGCGATAACTGCCGGGTTACGCGGATCGTCCTCCGGGATCCCTGCTTCTACTTTACCTACAAGGTCTGCTCCAACGTCTGCAGCCTTCGTGTAGATACCGCCGCCTACACGGGCAAAAAGAGCGATTGATGATGCTCCGAGACTGAAGCCGGAAAGTACATCTACATTTCCTGTAATTATGTAAATCACACTTACTCCGAACACGCCAAGTCCTGCCACACACATACCCATGACAGCACCGCCTGAAAATGCGATGGAAAGAGCTTTATTCATTCCGTTCTCTTTTGCTGCATTTGCAGTTCTTACATTTGCTCTGGTCGCAACCGTCATTCCACAGTAACCTGCCGCTGTGGAAAATAATGCTCCGATCACGAAACAGATCGCTGTTACCCAGTTCCCGATACCAAATCCGATCAGCACAAACAAGATGATGACAAAGAATACCAAAATCTTGTATTCCGCTGTGAGAAAGGCCTGCGCACCTTCACTGATTGCTGTTGCAATCTCTTTCATTTTGTCTGTTCCTGCGCTCTGTCTGTTTACCCTGGCAGCAAGGTAAGCAGCGAATAATAGTGCCACTACACCGAATGCAGGAACAATGTTCAAAAACATGTCCATTTTAATAATCCTCCCACAGATTTTCTTTTTTCTATTTTATCACATAAGTACATAAACTATCTACATACTTTTATTTCTTTGGTACTTTTCACCAAAACCATATCCCATTGTTTAACATTTTCACCAAAAAAGAAGCCGAATCTATCTCGACTTCTCCTTCGCTAACAACGCAGCCCCCAGAGCCCCTGCGTATCTTCCATTCTCTGTAGATTCGACTTTCTTTCCTATTTTTTCTGACAAAATTTTTGTAAAATATTCACTATGGCTCAACCCGCCTGTCAAAATGATTTTTTCAGGAAGATTCTTCCTCTGGCTAAGTTGCGCCACCTTAGCCGCCACAGAATCAACCACTCCTGCTGCAATATCCTCACGCTTTCGTCCCTCACCGATATAATTGATCACCTCAGACTCCGCAAACACCGTACACAGAGAACTGATCGGAAGCACTGTTCCTGACTTTGCCATATCAAAGAGTTCCTGCAGAGTAACACCTAAGCGATTCGCCATAATCTCCAGAAACTTTCCTGTTCCTGCAGAACATTTGTCATTCATCAGGAAATCCTGAACCATCCCATGTTCTATAAGAATCACTTTTGTATCCTGACCACCCACATCTATGATGGCACAATTATCTCCCGCATACACACGTCCTCCCCTGGCATGACAGGTGATCTCCGTTATCACGTGATCTGCAAAGTCTACCGCCACACGGCCATAGCCCGTTGCCACCACTCTCGTGCCATCTGCATTCACGTCAATTCCGTCTTCCAGTAATTTTTCTTTAATTGTCTGTGTCGTCTCCTTGCTGCTCCAGCCGGTAGGCAGAACAAAATATAGTTCCTTATCCCCCTGGACCGCAACTTTGGACGCTGTAGAACCAATATCAATTCCTACATAATACATACTGCTTTTCTCCCGTCTAACAATATTTATCTCGCATGGGATTAATGTCCCTCTCAATTGCTTCTATTTTCAACACATCAATTCCATGTTCCGCGATACATTCTTTGATCGTATCAATATCTTTCTCCTCAATCAAAAGTGAAACGCCACAGCACGTACTCAAGACTCTGGGAGTCGGGGCAATCACTGCCCGAACTCCCAGCCCTTTCAATTCCTTATAAAGCCTCATGGCATTATCATGATTTGGAAACAACACATAATGTTGGATCTTTTCCATAAAAACGCTCCTAATTATTTAACATTTCAATAAATGCACTCACTCTTGTACGAAGCTGCTGCGCGTCACTGTCTGTATAATCAGTCTCAATTCCAAGTACCGGAATTCCTGCTTCCTTCATGGCACGCTCCACAAAATATCCTTCTGTATCATACAGATTACAGAATTTCAGATTTACATCAATAATACCGTCAACCTTGTATTCTTTTGCAAGACGTAAGATATCGTCGATTCTTCCTTCATTCGGAGTGAAACATGCACAATTGATTCCCATATATCTCTCCGCAATCGCAGTGATCTGTTCTTTCACTGTCGTCTTACTCTCATCAACCAATCTCTCAAAGTAACGTGTACCCGTACACATTTCCTCACATACAACTGCTCCCCCACTTGTCTCCACAATATTATGCAGTTTCCAGTTCGGAATTGCAAGTGGTGTCCCTGTCAACATGATACGTTTTGTTCCTGCCGGAAATACACTGACTCCGTCTGCAATCCTCTGTTCCAATTCGTCGCACAGTTTGTTCGTCATCTGTGTAAATCTTCCCGGATCATCATAAAATGCAATCTGGGAAATCAGAAGTGCATCTGTACCGCTGATCGGAATATTCTCATTCTTGCGTGTCTCATACATTCTTGCAAGCGCTGATCTCTTGGCATTGATCAGTTTGATACTCTCAGCCAGTTTCTCAGCCGTTACTTTATTTCCCGTGTACTCCTCTACCACATTCTTAAAATCTTCGATTTCCTCCGCCCATGCTTTTACATCTTTTGCACGCTTCATCTGTGGAAGATTCATAACGTGTACCGGAACATCTTCCGCCAGGATCTCCCATGCTTTCTTCTTACCATCGCAAGTTGTCTCCCCCACATACATATCTGCGATCCGGAAAAATGGACATGTGCGGTCAATTCTTGCGCCTACTGACGCCTTGATCAACGGACATGTATTGGTCGGAAGCACTTTCTCTCCTCCTGGAACCCAGAACTGAGAACCTCCGCAAAGTCCTGTCGCGATCGCATCTGCTGCAAATACGATCTCATCCGGCACATAGACGCAAAATGTACCAAATACTTTTCCGCCCGCTTTCTGATGCTCGATCAGTTCCGCCGGGCGGATACCGTGGATGTCTGCCACCACCATATTATAATAGTCCATACTCTCCGGACGATTTTCCTGGGAAAGATACACATCCCCGAATGCCTGTGGCAACACTGCGCACAACTGGTCGTGTGTCTCCACATCCATTCCCAGATCTTCCCACATTTTACGATAATCAGCCATTTTCTTTTTCCTCCTTTGTTACACCGGACTTATCCGGCACTTTCTCGTAATCATTCTCTATGATTACGGTAACATGTTTTCAAATGGTTGTCTTATCGTTTTTTTTCATATTTAAAAACATTTATTCAAAATATCTATAATCCAAGCAGTTCTTTTATCCCTGTCACACAGATATCAATCTCTTCCTTCGTATTTGACGCACTAAATGCAAATCTTACCGTTCCTTCAGGATATGTATGGAGAGATTTGTGTGCCAGCGGCGCACAGTGAAGTCCTACTCTTGTCATGATTCCGTAATTTGCTTCTAGTTCAAATGCCAGAACCGCATTATCCGCATGTTCAAAGTCCAGAGATACCACTGCTACTCTTCCTTCTGCGTGCTGTCTCCCTACGATGCGTACCCCTTCAAGTTCCCGTACCTTTTCAAGAAAATATGCAGTCAGTTCCATTTTCTTTCTATGGATTTCCCCTACGGTAACTTCTTCTATGTAAGAAAGTGCGGCATGAAGTCCGATAATTCCCGGAAGATTCATAGTGCCACTCTCATATTTATCAGGAAGATTCTCCGGCATATCAAAAGAATCTGACCGGCTTCCTGTTCCGCCTGCGATCAATGGCGTGAGCGCCCGTTCCAGTTCTTCCGAAATAAGAAATCCGCCGATTCCCTGAGGCCCCAGTAATCCTTTGTGTCCGGTAAACGCCAGAAAATCTATAGAACACTCCTGCATGTTCACTTCCAGCGTTCCTGCACTCTGCGCGGAATCCACCGCAAAAAACAGGTGATTCCTCTTACATACTTCACCAATCTCCTTAATTGG
>CAYOSJ010000099.1:5457-8134 GCA_964406595.1 uncultured Dorea sp. | reverse complement strand
AATAATTCACAAGATTATTTAAGTATGTGTATTATATGCCAGGACAATTTTATCGAATCACTCGAACACGCAACACCTCTCCTACCTTTCTCAAGTCTTCGATCACTCTGTCCGGCACCTCAGAATCAACATCGATCATCGTGTAGGCATAACCGCCTTTACTCTTATTTGTAAGGTCTGCGATATTCATATTGTCATCTGCCAGAATCTTACTGAACTGACCGATCATATTGGGAACATTATGATGAAGAAGAAGGATTCTCGTGTTCTCTCCTCTTAGTCCCATATCACAATTTGGATAGTTCACAGAGTTATGAATATTTCCGTTCTCCAGATAATCCATGATCTCCTTCACTGCCATCTTCGCACAATTGTCCTCGGACTCTTCCGTAGATGCACCCAAATGGGGAATTACGATAGCGCCTTTCACTCCTACGATAACAGGCGTTGGAAAATCTGTCACATAATGCTTTACTTTACCGGACACAAGGGCATCTACCATGGCTTCCTCTTCCACCAGAACATCTCTTGCAAAATTCAGAACTACAACACCATCTTTCATCAGACTGATCGCATTTCTGTCAATCATATTCTTTGTGCTGTCCATAGCTGGCACATGCACCGTAATATAATCACACTCTCTGTATACTTCATCCACAGTCTTTGCATGGCGGATGCTTCTGGACAGTCTCCATGCAGAATCTACAGACACATAAGGATCATAGCCATACACATCCATTCCCAAATGCGTCGCCGCGTTTGCCACCAGTACACCGATCGCTCCAAGGCCTACAACCCCTAACTTCTTACCTTCCAGTTCACAGCCTGCAAACGCTTTCTTCGCTTTCTCCGCATCTCCCGCTATATTACCATCTTCTTCATTCTCCTGCACCCAGTTAATGCCGCCGATGATGTCACGGGAAGCGAGAAGCATTCCTGCAAGAACCAGTTCCTTTACACCATTTGCATTCGCTCCCGGCGTGTTAAAGACAACGATTCCCTGTTCTGCACATTGATCAAGGGGAATATTGTTTACCCCTGCTCCGGCTCTTCCGATCGCTTTCAATTCCGGTGGAAATTCCATATCATGCATCCCTGCGCTCCTCACGAGAATCGCATCTGCATTTTCCGGCGTACTGACCGGAACATACTCTTCACTAAATTTCTCAATCCCGACATTTGAAATCGGATTTAAACAATGATATCTATACATGCTGATTCTCCTCCTCAAACTTTCTCATAAATGCTGCCAATGCCTCTACACCCTCGACCGGCATAGCATTATAGATACTGGCACGCATTCCGCCTACACTCCGGTGACCTTTCAGACTTTCAAGTCCTGCTTCTTTCGCCTCTTTGACGAATTTTGCGTCAAGATCTGCATCACCTGTCACAAACGTCACATTCATCAAAGAACGGTCTTCCTTTGCAACATTGGAACGGAATAACTTGCTCTCATCCAGATAATCGTAGAGAATCTTTGCTTTCTTTTCATTTCGCTCTTTCATAGCCGCAAGCCCGCCCTGTTTCTTTAGCCACTGGAATACCTTGCCGCATATATAGATGCTATATGACGGCGGTGTGTTATAAAGCGAACCTGCGTCTGCATGTGTCTTATAAGTCAGCATAGTTGGTGTTCCCGGCAGGACGTCTTCACGAATCAGGTCTTCACGGATAATCACGATCGCCATACCGGCAGGACCTACATTCTTCTGTACTCCGCCATAGATGATCCCATATCTGCTCACATCTACCGGCTCAGATAAGAAACAGGAAGATACATCTGCCACTAACGGTTTCCCTTTCGTATTCGGCAGTTTCTTAAATTTCGTACCATAGATGGTATTATTCTCACAGATGTAGACATAGTCTGCATCCTCAGAAACAGGAAGATCCGAACAATCCGGGATATAAGAATATGTCTTATCTTCAGAAGACGCGATCTTATTAACTTTTCCATATTTCTTCGCTTCTTCATAAGCCTTCTTCGCAAACTGACCTGTGACAATATAATCTGCCACACCATTTTTCATCAGATTCATAGGGATCATGGCAAACTGTGTGGAAGCGCCTCCCTGTAAAAACAATACCTTATAATTGTCAGGGATATTCATCAATTCTCGAATATCCGCCTCTGCTGACTCGATGATCTCCTGGAATGGTTTCGAACGGTGACTCATTTCCATCACGGACATCCCGGAACCCTTGTAGTCTAACATCTCCTCTGCTGCTTCTCTCAGGACTTCTTCCGGCAAAACAGCCGGACCTGCTGAAAAATTGTACACTCTGCTCATCTTCATTCCTCCACTTTTTGTTTTATTATTTTCTGTCTTCTAAATCTTTCTCGTCAAATGCCTCATTGATCGGCGCTCCCGGAGCTACCATCGGCCATACTTTGTCGTCACTGTCGATCTGACAGTCAATGACGACCGGTTTCCCGAGGGAAATCGCTTCTGCAAATGCCTCTTCGAAGTCTTCCTTCGTAACCGCACGGATCCCTATTGCTCCCATAGCCTCTGCTACTTTCACAAAATCAACTGCATCATTGAGAACCGTAGCAGAATATCTCTGTCCATAGAACAGGTTCTGCCACTGACGCACCATGCCAAGTACATGGTTATTGATCACGATCTGGATCACCGGGATGTTGTGACGCACTGCCGTTGCCAGTTCATTC
>CAYOSJ010000099.1:0-5447 GCA_964406595.1 uncultured Dorea sp. | reverse complement strand
GGAAACATCCGTCTCCGGCGATATTAACAACTGTCTTATGGGGCATCCCTGTCTTTGCGCCAAGTGCCGCCCCCAGTCCATATCCCATGGTCCCAAGTCCGCCGGAAGTAAGAAGTGTCCTCGGTTGTGTATATTTATAATACTGCGCCGCCCACATCTGATGTTGTCCTACTTCGGTAACGACAATCGCATCGCCTTCTGTCTGGCGATAGACTTCCTCGACTACAAATGGTCCTGTCAGACCCTTTGTCTGATAAGAAAGGGGATATTTTTCTTTATATTCCATGATCTGCGCAACCCACTCTGCGTGATCCTGCTGCGGAAGTCTTTCATTTAATACACGAAGGATCTGTTTTAAATCCCCTACCACGCCTTCCGTGATGAGCACATTTTTATTCATCTCTGCTGCATCAATATCAAATTGCAGGATCTTTGCGTTCCTTGCAAATTTCTTCGCATTTCCCGTCACACGGTCACTGAACCTTGCACCTGCCACGATCAAAAGATCGCATTCACTGACGCCATAATTGGACGGCTTTGTTCCATGCATACCCAACATGCCTGTATATAAAGGATCTGTTCCCGGAAATGCTCCTTTTCCCATAAGGGAATCGGTGACCGGTGCATCTACCTTTTTCACAAATGTACGGAGTTCCTCACTGGCTCCTGACAAGATCGCTCCGCCGCCCACGAAAATATATGGTTTTTTCGACTTCTGGATCAATTTCAGTGCTGTCGCAATATCCTCTTCGCACAATTCCCGGTCTTTATTCACTTCCATAATTTTTGCTTTTTTATATTCCACTTTGGCAGCTGTCACATCTTTCGGAATGTCGATCAGTACCGGTCCCGGTCTGTCCTTTTTAGCGATCACAAATGCCCGACGGATAATGTCTGCCAGATTCTTCACATCTTTTACAATAAAGTTATGCTTTGTGATCGGCATTGTGATTCCTGCGATATCAATCTCCTGAAAACTGTCTTTACCAAGAAGGGATACACCCACATTACAGGTAATAGCCACTACCGGAATGGAATCCATATAAGCGGTAGCAATTCCCGTCACAAGATTGGTCGCCCCCGGTCCGCTGGTCGCAAAACACACGCCTACTTTTCCTGTGGCTCTCGCATAACCATCCGCCGCATGAGCCGCTCCCTGCTCGTGAGAGGTCAGGATATGGGTGATCTCATCACTATGTTTATATAATTCATCATACACATTAAGAATCGCTCCGCCGGGATAACCAAATACGGTATCCACACCCTGCTCTTTCAGACATTCAATGACAATCTCTGCTCCTGTCAACTGCATCGTTTCTCTCCTGTTCTTCTCTTTATCTCTATTACTTGCTCCACATTCGTTTATTTCGCTTTCGGGATCTCAAGAATCGCGCCTCTGTTTCCTGAAGTGACCATTGCTGCATATCTCGCAAGATAACCAGTCGTCACTTTCGGCTCTCTCGGCTGCCATTTTTCTTTTCTTGCTTTCAGTTCCTCATCCGATACCGCGATCTCAAGTTTCAATCTCGGGATATCAATCTTGATGATATCTCCCTCTTCCACCAATGCGATCGGACCACCTACTGCTGCCTCCGGTGATACATGCCCGATCGACGCTCCTCTTGACGCCCCGCTGAAACGTCCATCTGTAATAAGCGCCACACTGGAGCCAAGTCCCATACCGGCAATCGCAGAAGTAGGATTTAACATCTCACGCATACCAGGACCTCCCTTGGGACCTTCATAACGGATCACGACCACGTCTCCCGCAACAATCTTTCCACCTTTAATCGCATCAATGGCATCTTCTTCACAATCAAAGACTCTCGCCGGACCTTCGTGTACCAGCATTTCTTCTACAACTGCCGAACGTTTTACCACACCGCCATCCGGGGCAAGATTCCCCTTTAACACGGCAAGTCCGCCGGTCACAGAGTATGGGTCATCAATCGGACGGATCACAGACGGATCGCGGTTCACTGCATCTGCGATATTCTCTCCTACCGTCTTTCCTGTAACGGTCATACAGTCTGTATGTAACAATCCTTTTTTATTCAATTCATTCATCACAGCGTACACACCGCCCGCTTCATTTAAGTCCTCCATGTAAGTCGGTCCCGCCGGGGCAAGATGACACAGGTTCGGTGTTTTCTCACTGATGTCGTTTGCAAAATCAATCTCAAAATCCATACCAATCTCATGGGCGATCGCCGGAAGATGAAGCATACTGTTTGTAGAACAGCCAAGCGCCATATCCACAGTCAATGCATTTAACACTGCATTCTCTGTCATAATGTCACTCGGACGAATATTTTTCTCATAGAGTTCCATCACTTTCATACCCGCATGTTTTGCAAGGCGGATCCTCTCGGAGTACACTGCCGGAATCGTTCCATTTCCGCCAAGTCCCATGCCGAGCGCCTCTGTCAGACAGTTCATACTGTTGGCAGTATACATTCCTGAACAGGAGCCGCAGGTCGGGCAAGTCTTATTCTCGAATTCCAGAAGTCCCTCGTCAGAAAGTGTTCCTGCCGCATTGGATCCCACTGCTTCAAACATACTGGAAAGACTTGTCTTTTTCCCCTGTACGCGTCCTGCCATCATCGGTCCGCCACTTACGAAGATCGTCGGGACATTGATCCTTGCCGCTGCCATCAGAAGTCCCGGCACATTCTTATCACAGTTTGGCACCATGACAAGCGCGTCAAACTGATGTGCCATCGCCATCGCTTCTGTAGAATCTGCGATCAGATCTCTTGTCACAAGGGAGTATTTCATACCGATATGTCCCATGGCAATCCCATCACATACCGCGATTGCCGGAAATACGATCGGTGTTCCTCCTGCCATTGCCACGCCCTGTTTCACCGCGTTTACGATCTTATCCAGATTTATATGACCCGGCACGATCTCATTATAGGAACTTACGATACCAACCAATGGTCTCTCCAATTCTTCTTTTGTAAGCCCCAGCGCATTAAATAAAGAACGATGTGGCGCCTGCTGTTTCCCCTTTGTAACTGTATCACTTCTCATGATGTTTCCCTCCTGTAAATGTCATTCTCTTTTCACATCTTCCGTCTGCTTCACAGATTCTTTTTCTTATCTATATATAGTCTGCGATCCTGTCACCCATCTCAACTGTGCCGATCTGTATCTTTCCGTCTGACATGATATCAATGGTACGATACCCTTCCTCCAGCACTTTTGCAACTGCCGCCTCGATGGCATCTGCCTCTCTGTCAAGGTCAAAACTAAAACGAAGCATCATTGCCGCAGAAAGAATGGTTGCAATCGGATTAGCGATCCCTTTCCCTGCAATGTCCGGAGCGGAACCTCCACTTGGTTCATAGAGCCCAAACTTGCTCTCATTCAGGCTTGCACTCGCCAACATTCCAATAGAACCTGTCACCATACTCGCCTCATCGGATAAGATGTCTCCGAACATATTCTCTGTCAGAATGACGTCAAACTGCTTTGGATCCTTTACTAACTGCATCGCACAATTATCCACCAGCATATTCTCAAGTTCCACTTCCGGATAGTCAACGGCTACTTCCTCCACGACCTTTCTCCACAATCTTGAAGAGTCGAGAACATTTGCCTTGTCCACACTGGTCACTTTTTTCTTACGTTTCATCGCAATATCGAATCCTCTCTTTGCGATCCTTCGTATCTCCTTCTCATTATATGTAAGAGAATCATACGCCGTCCTCACGCCGTCTTCTTCCACCGTCTTCCGCTCTCCGAAATAAAGCCCTCCGGTCAGTTCCCGCATGATCATCATGTCAAAACCACCTTCGGTAATCTCTTCCTTCAAAGGACACGCACCTTTCAATTCTTCATAAAGGACAGCCGGTCTTAGATTTGCAAAAAGATTTAACTCTTTACGGATCTTAAGAAGCCCTGCCTCCGGTCTTTTAGACGGTTCCAGTTTATACCATGGAGAAGTTTTTGCATCTCCGCCGATCGAGCCCATCAATACCGCGTCACTTGCTTTCGCTTTCGCGATCGTCTCATCTGTAAGCGGAACTCCATGAACATCAATGGATGCTCCTCCCATCAATAACTGTGTGTACTTCATCACATGTCCGTATTTATCACCGACCTTGTCAAGAACCTTCATTGCTTCCGTTACAATTTCCGGTCCGATCCCATCTCCTTTTATTACTCCGATATGCAACTCCATCGTTTTTCGTCCTTCCTATATCTGATATATAAAAATCTATACCCATTCGGGCATCCCGTGATTCCGGTGCTTCGCATGGTCGTGCTTCGCACGATAATGTATAGCATTTATATTATCGCATTTTTATCCACGTTTCAAGACTTTAATTCATTAAACCGTCAAATTCTTCTTTATAATTCCAGTGCAATTTCCATCATCTGGTTAAATCCCGTCTCTCTTTCTTTCGCACTCAAGGCTGCTTCTTTATAGAGGTGATCCGAAATAGTCAGGATACACAGTGCTTTCTTTCCTGTCCTTGCCGCATTCAGATAAAGGGCTGCCGCTTCCATTTCTACTGCAAGTACGCCCATACGTCTCCAGCGGTCGTTAAAATCCTCTCTGTCATGATAAAAGACGTCTGAAGACAGAATATTACCTACTTTTACGTTGGCTCCCTTCTCTCTGGCAATATTCACCGCCCTTTCCAGAAGTTCGTAGTCCGGTATCGGGGCAAATGTTCCCGGTATCTCATATTGCTCTGCATAATTGGAATTGGTACATGCACCCATTCCGATCACAATATCCATGACATTGACATGATCCTGCATCGCTCCTGCGCTTCCGATGCGGATGATCTTGTCCACATCATAGAAATGATACAGTTCATAACTGTAGATACCGATAGACGGCATACCCATGCCACTTCCCATGACGGATATTTCTTTTCCTTTGTATGTGCCCGTATATCCAAACATATTGCGGACTGTGTTAAAACATCTTACATTTTCCAGATAGGTATCCGCAATATACTTCGCACGAAGCGGATCTCCCGGCATCAATACAGTCTTTGCGATTTCGCCCTTTTCTGCGGCATTATGTGGTGTTCCCATATCCAATTCCTCCCAGACATTTTTTTACTAGCATATTGCATTATTATAGCACTTCTGACAAAAAAAGAGAACCCTTTACGGATTCTCTTCTTCGTTTCTCTTATTTCATTACTCTTTACTCAACAGATGCTTTTTCAATCTGTGCAACCGCTGCTTTCTGCATTGGAATACGGCAGTTCTTGTTATTACCAAATTCCACGATAATATCACTATCTGCAATATCAATAATAACACCATAAAAACCACTGGTTGTAAGTACGGTATCCCCAACTTCCATCTCCGCGATCATAGCCTGCATTCTCTTCTGCTCTTTTCTCTGTGGTCTGATAAAGATAAACCAGAAACCTCCAAAAATAACTGCATATACGATTAGTAATGTTACTAACTGC
>CAYOSJ010000098.1:0-8231 GCA_964406595.1 uncultured Dorea sp. | reverse complement strand
CCCCCCGCGCCCAAAGACACAAGGGGAATATCAATTCATAATCTCTGAATCTAACTTTCCTCGGCAGGCGTTCTATGCGAACTTACGCTTATGGGCACCTGCTGTCTCTGGCAGTCATTGCTTTGCTATTATAGCATCATATATTTTCAATGTCAACAACAAAACTAAGATAACCTCATCGGATTGATCTTAACGCTTGGTCCCATAGTGGAGCTTAAGACTACGCTCTTTAAGAACTGTCCTTTTACCGCTGCAGGCCTTGCTTTGTTAATTGCATCGATTAACGTCTGGAAGTTGTCCGTAAGCTGTTCTTCGGTAAAGGATGCCTTACCTAACGGCACATGGATAATGTTTGTCTTATCGAGTCTGTACTCAATCTTACCGGCTTTGATCTCCTCAATTGCCTTTGCCACATCCATAGTGACCGTGCCTGCCTTCGGGTTCGGCATAAGACCCTTTGGTCCGAGCACACGTCCAAGACGGCCCACAACACCCATCATATCCGGTGTGGCAACTACTACATCGAATTCAAACCAGTTTTCCTTCTGAATCTTCGGGATCAGCTCGTCTCCGCCGACATAATCTGCTCCGGCAGCCTTCGCCTCATCGGCTTTGGCATCCTTTGCAAATACAAGAATACGAACCTTCTTGCCTGTTCCGTGGGGAAGCACGACCGCTCCACGGATCTGCTGGTCAGCGTGACGTCCGTCACAGCCTGTTCTTACATGAGCCTCGATCGTCTCATCGAATTTTGCTACTGCAGTCTTTTTAACTAATGTCACTGCTTCCGCAACATCGTAGAGTGTTCCTCTGTCAATTACTTTTGCAGCCTCAACATATTTCTTCCCTCTTTTCATCTAAATAAACCTCCTTGTGGTAATGTCGGGATACCCCTCCCACTTATTAAACCTTATTGGACGAAATCTACGTCCGGCACATTACTCAGCGTTACTGTTCACTCTGCGGCCAGTAACTACTCAGCTACTTTTACACCCATTGAGCGGCATGTCCCCTCAATCATGCTCATGGCAGCTTCAACACTTGCAGCATTTAAGTCCGGCATTTTAAGTTCAGCAATCTCGCGGATCTGATCCTTTGTGATTGCAGCAACCTTTGTCTTATTCGGAGCGCCTGAGCCAGATTTGATGTTGCAGGCCTTCTTAATAAGAACTGCCGCCGGCGGCGTCTTTGTGATAAAGCTGAAGCTTCTGTCACTGTATACCGTGATGACTACAGGGATGATCATGTCGCCCTGATCCGCCGTCCTGGCATTGAACTGTTTTGTAAATTCAACGATGTTCACACCGTGCTGGCCAAGAGCAGGTCCAACCGGTGGTGCCGGTGTCGCTTTCCCGGCAGGGATCTGTAACTTAATATAACCTTGTACTTTTTTTGCCATTTTCATTACCTCCTTGTGGTGCTTCCGGGGTTTTTACCCCTCCCACTGCATTAATTTGCTTCTTTTAAAGTTTTTTCACTTCTGCGAAACCAATTTCAACCGGCGTTTCGCGACCGAACAGCTCAACATTAATTGTCAGGCTCTGTTTCTGTATATTCATGTTCTGGACGACGCCTACCGTGTCCGCCCATGCGCCCGCCACAACCTGTACTGTATCGCCCACTTCAAAGTCTACGACGATATTCTCCTGCTTAATTCCAAGCGGCGCCATCTCTGCTGCCGTAAGCGGAACCGGCTTTGACCCCGGTCCTACAAATCCTGTAACGCCTCTTGTATTACGCACGACATACCACGTATCGTCATTCATGATCATGTGGATCAATACATAGCCTGGGAACATCTTCTTCTGAACAGCTTTCTGAACTCCGTTCTTGAGTTCAATTACGTCCTGCATCGGTACGCGAACTTCTAAAATCTGTTCTTCCAGGTGTCTGTTCTCAATTGTCTTGTCAATGTTGGCTTTTACTTTGTTCTCATACCCTGAATAAGTATGAACTACGTACCATTTTGCTTCTGACATAAACTCACCTTTCTTGCTCGTTACTATCCCAGGTTGATTAAAATATCAACGCCATTCTGAATCAGGAAATCGATCAATGCGATGATCGCTCCCAATGCTACGGATACAGAAACAACTGCCGCCGTCTGTTTCGCAAGTGTCATCTTGTCTGGCCATATAATCTTCTTAAATTCTTTTTTAAGACCACTGAACCAGTTTTTCTTCTGAGTTTTTTCACTCATGACATCCACACTCCTTTTACGCGGCTTATTTTGTCTCCTTGTGCAATGTGTGTGACTTACAGAACTTACAGTACTTCTTTGTCTCCATGCGTTCCGGATGAGCTTTCTTATCCTTTGTCATGTTGTAGTTACGCTGTTTACATTCTGTACATTCCAATGTGATTCTTGTACGCACAACTTCCACCTCGCTTTATTTTGTTTCAACTTCATTGTTACCGACAGTTTGCGAGACTGCCAATTTTTAGGCATAAAAAAAAGACCTACTTCCATTCGCTAGGATAGTATACCATACATATCCACCAAAAGCAAGTCTTTTTCCCTGTTCTCTTTATTTTCATTTGCATGGTTACTGTTGAATTCTTTTCCGTTTCCATTTATAGTAATATTAAATATACTTCATGTACAAACAGACCATGACCGGGAGGGCAAGAATATGTCAGGAAGACAGGTGAAACTGCAGCAGGCAGAAAAAAACAGTATCCTATACCACTACACCAAGAGCAACGGTATCAACGGCATTTTAAGCAACAATTGTTTCTGGGCGACAAAAAGTGATTTCTTAAATGACCCCAACGAATTTTCCCATGTTCAGGGTGTCATCGATAAAGTTTGCGAAGAAAACATAAAAAGCACAGAATTAAAGGAAATGTTCCTTCATGATTCTGTTTATGCTGAAAAAGAGAAAACACGGGAATATTTTGTGCTTTCCTTCTCAAAATGCCGGGACAGCATCACCATGTGGTCAGAATTTTCCAACAAGACCGGTTATAACATCGGCTTTCGGAGCGACGATATTATTGCCAGGATAGAAGAAGCCGCAGAGATCGCCTATCACGGTCTTGTCGTATATAACACCAGACAGCAGATGCAGTTAATCCAAAAAAACATCTGCTGCTACCTGCCAAATCTGCTTCGGATGCCTTTAGATGACATTCTGGAACTCGGAAGGAGCAACCGCGAGGATGAAAATTATCAGAAGGCCTGCAGAAAATTTCAGCGTACCATCGAAGTATACGCTATGTTTTTTAAGCACGAAGGATTTTCCGAAGAACAGGAATATCGTTTTATCTTTAGAAAGCAGAAAGATACCAAAGTACAGTTCCGCGCAAAAGACGGTTTCATGCTTCCTTATATTGAGATTCCACTAAGCGAGGAAACTTTGCCGATCGAAGAGATCATGGTTGCGCCTCAAAATCATATCGACCTTGCCAAAAGCGGCGTGGAATATATGCTACAGACAAAAGGATATCACGCAAATGTGTCCCTGTCGAATATCAAACTGAGATACTAACTGCTATTCTTATTTATGCGCGCCAAGATATTTCTCTACGCTCACCAGTTTAATACTCAAGACAAATATTTCCGTTGCCGCCTTCAGTTCCTCTACAGTCGGGAAAGAAGGCGCAATACGGATATTGCTGTCTTTCGGGTCTCTGCCATAAGGATACGTCGCACCCGCCGGCGTCATGACAAGCCCCGCTTCGCTCGCTTTCGCTACGATCGCCTTTGCACAGCCTTCCAGCGAATCGAAAGAAATAAAATATCCGCCCAGCGGCTTTGTCCATGTCCCAATCTCCAGCCCGCCGATCTCTCTTTCTAATACGTCCTCCACGATCTCAAATTTCGGACGCAGGATATCTGCGTGCTTACGCATGTGTGCATACATTCCCTGCATATCTTTAAAATACCTTACATGACGAAGCTGGTTCAGCTTATCATGCCCGATGGTCTGGTATTGCATATATTTCTTCGCATCTTCAATGTTGGCTCTTGACGCTGCAAGCGCCGCGATACCGGAGCCTGGAAATGATACCTTTGATGTGGAGATAAATTTAAATACCATATCCGGATTCCCTGCTTTGACACATTCATTCAACAATTCCAGGATCACATCTCTCCTGTCATCATATAAATGATGGATCGAATATGCATTGTCCCAAAAGATGCGAAAATCTTTTGCCGCCGGCTTAAGATGTGCGAATCTCCTTACCGTCTCATTCGAATAAGAGACTCCTGTCGGATTGGAATATTTAGGCACGCACCAGATCCCTTTGACTGCTTCGTCCTCTGAGACAAGTTTCTCTACGATATCCATATCCGGTCCTGTCTCAAGAAGCGGAATATTGATCATCTCGATCCCAAAAAGTTCTGTAATTCCAAAATGCCTGTCATATCCCGGCACCGGACACAAAAACTTCACTTTCTCCAACTTCGCCCAGGGCGTATTCCCCATAATACCGCTGGACATCGCACGTGCAACCGTATCAAACATAACATTCAGACTGGAATTTCCATAGATCAAAATATTCCTCTCCGGAACCTCAGACATATCAGCAAGAAGTTTTCTCGCCTCTGTGATCCCATCCAGCACTCCATAATTACGGCAGTCCACGCCATCGGAACTCATCAGGTCACATTCTCCCGTCAGGACGTCCATAAGACCATTACTTAGATCAAGCTGCGCCTTGGACGGCTTGCCACGGGACATATCAAGACTTAGTCCTTTTTCTTTTACTTTATCAAATTCTCTTTCCAATTTATCTTTTAATGCGATTAATTCTTCTCTCTTTAATTTGCTATACGGTTTCACCTCAAAACTCCTCCCGACACTTTTCTCATTTATCATTCATGTTATATGCTATTCTATTCAAAAAATGAAAAAAATGCAAGCGTAACTTGCATTTTTTTCTTATTTTTATCAATATTTTCATTTCTGATATGGAAATCTGCAATTTTTTCTTTGCAAAACGTCATTTCTTTATTCTTCCCTGTCGTTCGTAAGATGCGCTTTATCAAGCCCGTAAAGCACCAGACTAAGAAGCATGCCTGTCACGCACGCAAGAACCATGCCTGTAAGCTGCACATTTCCCATATTCAGCGTTATGCCGGACAGACCAACCACAAAGATAACAGACGTCAGCACGAGATTCCTGGATTTTCCATAATCCACCTGATTGTCTACCAGGATCCGCAGCCCCGAAGTTCCGATCATACCATACAGCAAGATAGAGATACCGCCAATGACCGGTCCCGGAATCGTACTGATCAGCGCTGACAGTTTCCCACAAAAAGCGATGATAATGGAGAGAACTCCCGCTCCACCGATGACACGGACACTATATACGCCTGTCACCGCCATTACTCCGATATTTTCTCCGTAAGTCGTTGTCGGTACAGAACCAATAAGACCAGAGATAGCAGTAGAAAAATTATCTGCAAATATAGAGCGGTGAAGTCCCGGATCCTTAAGGAGATCCCGTCCTACGATCTTACTTGTTACAATCTGATGTCCGATATGCTCGGAAGTGATCACAAGAAGGACCGGCAAGATAGTCATGATCGCTTCTGCCTTGAATTTTGCCATTCCAAACTCCGGAACCGCAAACCATGACGCCGCTGCAACCTCTGTAAAATCAAGGATTCCACAGGCTGCCGCCGCAATATACCCTGCGATGATCGCAATAAGAATCGGGATCACAGAGAGAAATCCACGGAACAGCACTTGTCCAAACACCGCAACTCCAAGAGTCACAAGAAATACAATCACATTTGCCTTCTCTACTTTCTCTACTCCCACAAGCCCTGCCGTACTCGCCGCAGAACCGGCAAGTTCCAGACCGATAAGCGCAACTACCGGACCCATAGCCGCCGGCGGAAGTACAATGTCGATCCATTTTGTCCCAAATTTATAAATAATACCTGCCAGCACACAGCCACAGATACCCACCACTACAAAACCGCCCTGCGCATATTCAAATCCATATTTGGCGATCACCACTCCTGCCGGAGCAAGAAATGCAAAACTAGAACCCAGATACGCCGGAGCCTTTCCTTTTGTAATGATAATAAACAACAAAGTTCCTACTCCATTCATAAAAAGAACGATGGCCGGATTAATACCGAAGATAAACGGTACCAGAACGGTTGCTCCGAACATCGCAAACATGTGCTGAATACTAAGTGGTATCAGCAGCTTCACAGGAACTTTCTCTTCCACTTGATAGATTCTCTTCTCCATTCGCTTTTCTCCTCCTCGCATTTACGAATCTCATTCCTACACGATAGATTATACCACACTTAACCATAAAACAAAATAAAAAGAGCCGTTGTGAAAACAGATATTCTTTCCACCTGATTTCACAACGGCTCCTCTATCATTCTTTTACTTTTCAGGTACTGTGCCTGCTGTTCTGTTACGTCCAGAATCTTTTCTCAATTTAAACTGTGACACAAGACTCTTTAATAACTGTGACTGACTGGATAACTCTTCACTTGCTGCCGCACTTTCCTCTGCTGTTGCAGAGTTGGTCTGTACTACACTGGAGATCTGGTCTACTCCAACAGTTACCTGCTCTACTGCATCAGACTGTTCTTCTGCAGCCTTGGAGATCTTGTCAACAAATGTAACTGCACTCTTTGTACTCTCTACAGTTGCTACAAGCGCCTGTGCTGTCTGGTCTGCGATACGCGTTCCATTTTCAACCGCCTCTATCGTTCCCTGGATCAACAAAGTTGTATTGCTTGCAGCTTCTGCACTTTTAGATGCAAGGTTACGTACTTCATCTGCAACAACTGCAAAACCTTTTCCTGCCTCACCGGCACGGGCTGCCTCTACTGCTGCATTCAACGCAAGAATATTTGTCTGGAATGCAATATCTTCGATTGTTTTGATAATCTTACCGATATCGCTTGATTTCTGGCTGATATCTGACATTGCCGTAATCATTTCCTTCATCTGTTCATTAGATACGGACAATTCACTCTGTGCCTGAAGCACCCTGTTGCTTGCCTCTTTGGCATTTCCTGCTGTCTCTCTTATCTGTCCGGATATCTCATTGATCGTTGCCGCAAGTTCCTCTACAGAACTTGCCTGCTCAGTTGCTCCCTGTGAAAGCGCCTGAGCACCTGAAGATACCTGCTCGGAACCACTTGCCACCTGATCTGCAGCGTCATTGATCTGAGTCAGTGTATCACTTAAGTTGTAGTTCATTTCCCGGATAGATTTCAGGATCGGATAGAAGTCTCCCTTATAAATCTCCGCTTTTGCACGAAGGTCAAAATTACCTTTTGCCATTTCATCCATCAGACCTGTCAGATCACCGACTACCTCTTCGAGTTCACTGCATGTCTTCTGTACACTCTGTACGAGCATACCGATCTCATCCTGTCCATTGTAACTGATATTCTGGGACATCTTTCCTTCAGATACCCCTTTCATTGCCTCTTCAACTTCCCTTACCGGTTTTACGATCTGTGCGGTTACCTTGATACAGATAGCGATCGCGATAAGGATTGCAACAACTGTCAGCACAGTAAGGAAGATCAGTACCTGCGTAGTCCTCTTCATACTGCTTGCCACTGTCTGCTCACGTATTTTCTGTGTCTCTGCATTTAATGGCTTCACAAGTTCTACTACTTTTTCCAATGCCGGCGTACACTCATTCAGGATCGTATTCTCCGCTGCGTCCAGATCTCCCGCCTGAACCTCGGAAATCACCTTCTCCCCGATCACAAACCACGCCTCCATTGCGTTCTCATACTCTGTTACATCCTGCTCATCCAGAACATCCAGTTCTTTTAATGTTGTAAAATTCGCTTTGATTTTCTCAATATTAGTTTCAACATTCTCTACTTTCTTACTGGACGCTTCTCCTACGATCACCATATCTCGCAAGTCTCTCGCCGCGATATTCGTATAGATCCTATTATTTGCCACGGCATCATCGGCGCTAAGAGAACCCTCTACAAAATTCTCCAGGTTTGCGTTAGCGCTTCTTAATTCCAGCATTGACATAACTACAATAACTGCGGTCAGTACCAGAACGATTCCAAAACTGACCAATAATCTTGTTTTGATTTTCATTTTCTTTAGCATCTTCTGTCTCCCTTCCTTTTCTTGCATAAATATTTGTCACAGTCACTACCGGACGGAACATTTATACCTCCTTATTATTTTGACTTTTTTCTCTGTTCGTCTGCTCCGCATCTCCTTCTTTCCCGTCTTTTTCTCCGGCTTCTGTATCCGTTTCTT
>CAYOSJ010000097.1:0-8260 GCA_964406595.1 uncultured Dorea sp. | reverse complement strand
GACTCCCGTTATCTGCTTTTTATTTTTTATTTCCTTTTTAGTGCAAAAGAAAAAGCGGCAACTCTATCAGTTACTGCTTTTTCTTTTCTCTTAATTCTTTAAAAAATTCTTTCATCATCCTGCTGCATTCTTCTTCTAATACCCCTGTCGTCAGTTCCACCTGATGATTAAACTCTTCCATCTGCAGAAGATTTAAAATAGAACCGGCGCACCCTGCTTTGGGATTCATGCACCCCACCACGACTCTCGTCATACGGGATTGTACGATCGCGCCCGAACACATCTGGCATGGCTCCAGCGTCACATACATGGTACATTCCTCAAGTCGCCAGTCATTCATCTTCTTGCTTGCTTTTTTTATTGCTATCAGTTCTGCATGCGCCAGTGTATTTTTATCGATCGTCCGACGGTTATAGCCTCTGCCGATGATCTTATCCTGATACACGATCACACACCCAATGGGAACTTCGCCAATGGTATATGCCTTTTTCGCCTGCCGAATGGCTTCTTTCATATATTTTTCATCTGTACTTAGCATTTCCCTTTATCTCCTCACCTGTCTGCACCAGTACCCGAATCTCTCGTCATCATTTTTCTCCTCATCTGTCAGCACAAGATGTGTCCTGTCCGCACTGATGAATTCAGGAAAGCCAAGACTCCTTGCCGCCCGTGCTTCCTTTTCATGATAAATGCCCGGAACGCCGAGTTTCAGGATCTTACCATCATCAAGAAGCACCAGATGTCTGTAATTATAATATCCATGGAGCAGGAAATTATTATTGGCAAGCCGCCACTCACACCGCGGCAGCATACTGATCTCCCGCCTCTGGATTTTGGTTACTTTCCATGGGCATACGGGTTCTTCTGTTTCTTCCTCCACATCTTGCCTTTCACACGGTTCGGGCTGCCCCGGCTCCTCCGCACGGGCGGATCCATACATTTCCTCGCGCGTCGCAGGCTCCCGCACTTCCTCGCATTCCTCGCGCGTCGCAGGCTCCCGCACTTCCTCGCATTCCTCACGCGCCACAGGTTCTCGCATTTCTCCGCGTTCCTCACGCGCCACAGGTTCTCGCATTTCTTCGCATTCCTCACGCGCCACAGGCTCTCGCACTTCCTCGCGTTCCTTACGCATCACAGGCTCCCGCCATGGACGGATCTTCTCCACATTCACCGGCTTATCGTCCCACATTGCCACAAACTTCCTTCCGGTCCTGCTCTCCAGAAGCATCCCGGCAATATTTTCATAATTCTCAGGAACTCCTGTATCTTCATTCGTATAACGCAGCCGATAATTAATAGAAGACCCCATATAGGCGATCTCCCCCTGCCCGATCGCGGACATTCCCCCTGCCTCCGGGCATAAAAGCGAAAGTTTCAGATTTTCCATACCCGTCAGGTAAAGTCCCTTTCCGTGAATATGAATGATACTCTCGCCATCACTCTGCTCTACCTTTACGAACCCCACATTACGGGAACGCCGCCCCTGCTCGTACTCATACAGATACCGAATAAATCGTTTCAAGATTCCACTTCCAATCTTGTATTATTTATCACAATTTATTCCATAGCCCTCCGAAAAATACCAACAAGCTTCATTATATGATTGCTTTCAACTCCTGATACAATCTCTTGGCATAACTGTCCGTCATACCGCACACATAATCCGTCACCAGAAGGAGTCTCAGATACAACTTTTCTATCTCCGTTTTCCCTTCGGCATGATAATGATAGGCTTTCCGGTAATTATCGGAAATGAATGACACCATGCGAAGATCTATGGAATCCAGTTTTTCCTTCTCATCATCGTATCTGATGATGGCGGTCACAAACTTGTCCATAAGAAAATCAATCATCGCCGCCTCTGCTACTTCCATGCGGTAGATCGGCTCTGACGTAAATACTTCGCGGTACGCCAGATCGCCCAACAGATCCATCAGTTTCTCTGCAAATGTGCGGTGGAACAAGTCATACTTATATTCTCCTGCCATGATCGTCTCATAATTCGCAGTAAATCCATACGTTGCACAGTTGATCAGAAATCCCTGTACTCTCACGATCCAGTTCTTGATCGCATACTCCTCTGGGCTACCTACGTGCTTTTCCTTCCCCCGCTGATACAATTCTTCCAATTTATCTGCCGGTTTAAATATATTTGTATCCGATGCATATATCATCTGCACTTCCTGCAATTCTTCCAGCAATTTATGATAACTTAAAAAACCTTTCACGAATGCATCTTCAATGTCCGCGGTCTTATAGGCAATATCATCTGCTGCCTCTAAGATATAAGTAAGCGGATGCCTGCTGCCATCCGTCCCCGTTTCCTTCTGGATATCCTCGAATATTTCCGCGTCCGCGTAATAATACCCCATCTTCTTATCTTTAATGTTTCCCGTCCGTTTATCGATCTGCATAGAAGAAACCGGATATTTTACAATCGTATTCAAAAGTGCATACGTCAGGTTCATCCCCTGCTCGTCCACAAGAAAATGCAGTTTTGTCACAAGCCGCAGCGCCTGTGCATTTCCTTCAAAATGATAGAAATCTTCCCGCATCTGCGGTGTCAGCACTTGATCTATCGGCTGCCCGTGGTAAGTGAGCACCGGAAGATTCCTCTCAAACCACTCTCTTATGGCAGTTTCTCCAAAATGTCCAAAAGGAGGGTTTCCAATATCGTGTATCAGTCCCGCACACTGCAGAATACTACATATATCCTCTTTCATGCGCGGGGTGAAACTTATATCTTTCTTATATACTAAAATATTTTCTCCGATGTTCTGCGCCAGTGACTTGGCAAAAGAAGATACTTCTAATGAATGCGTCAGCCTGGTACGGATAAAATCACTCTTATCCAGCGGAAATACCTGCGTCTTATCTTGAAGCCTGCGAAATGACGCACTTCCGATGATACGATGATAGTCCTTCTCGAATTCGCTTCTAAGGTCTGTATTCTTTACATATCTCCCTTTATTCGAACCCCCGCGGCTTCGCTTTGTCGATAATAACTGTTCCCAGTTCATATACTTTCTGCTCCTGTCTCCACGATGATCAATCCAGATAAATTGGCGGCTCATAGTCCTTTCCAAGCAAAGCTTTCTTACGCTCCTGATAGCCTAAGAACGCCCACTCTGTCATATCCGTCCACTTGTGCTCCGCACGGTCATACACCTGCACATACCCAATCCTGTCCGGATGAATACGCACACTGTTTGTCCGATATTCCCTGCCTGTGTATGGATTTACATCGCCTTTGTCTGTATCTTCTTCCTCGTCTAGGGCATCTTGAAGCACGTCTTCTACAAGCACTTCATCATTAAGTACATCTTCTACAAGGACATCCTCATTGAATATATCCTGTACCAGCATTTCTTCTGGGATCTCCTCCGGTTCCATCTGCCTCTTCCAATGCAATGGAAATTCCAGGCCACGGTTACGTTTTTCTTTCTTTTCCGCTGCCTCTTCTTTGCCGCGCGCTTCCCGGCTCTCCGTCTCAATCGCATCTATTTCCGCAAGAAGCTCATCTACAGAATATGCCCCTTCCTCTTGTGGTTCCTCATAGACCTCTTCTTCCGTCACCTGTTCCTTTGACGTCTCTTCTGTTTTTTTCTGTGGTATCTCTCCGACAAAACCATTGCTCTCAAGAATACTAAGATGTAACGGGCATTCCAATATAGCAGCGATCATACGCATATCCTGCTCCTGAAAATTGTCCCTGGACAATCTCTGCGTAAGATTCTGTCTGGACATCTTCATTCCAGTGCGCTCCTCAATCAACTCCGCCAATTCCTTGATAGTCATACCCTTTCGACTAAGAACTACTTTAACCTGCTCCCCAAATGTTAAATCAAGCATCGTTTGACCTCCTTATAAAATTAAAATCTATCCCCTCTCCTTGGGTTTCCTCTCGAGTAAACAAATTTGTTTCTTGATAAACCCTTCTTTTTCTATTTTAGCAAATGCGTAAACCTACGTCAACTATAGAACCCCGAATTTACAACCGTATAAATTTTATTCACAATTATTTTTCATTTTTAACATATTTTAATCACATTTTCTGCATATACTATAAGTGTTCGAAAGAACAATAATTTTCTTTTTCATAACTTTTTCCTCAGGACTGCGGCCGCCTAAGCTAAGCAGTCCTTTTTAATTCATTCAATCTGGGACAGGGTAAATTGAATCTGGGACGGGGTAATTTTAATTTTACCCCGTCCCAGATTCAGATTACTCAAACCTTACTTTTATATATGCCTTGATTTCTTCCACGCATTTCTGGAAACCAAGTTTTCCGCTATTCAAACACAGATCGTAATTTCTTGCATCGGACCACTCTCTTCCCGTGTAATATTTATAGAAATCTGCACGGTACTTGTCGGTGGTGGCAATAAATCGTTCCATCTCTGCCTTTGTCATGCTGTTGTATTCCATGGCGCGTGCCAGATTGAATTCCGGTGACGCATGGACGAACACGCTCACTACATTCGGCATATCTTTTAATACGAAGTCTGCGGCACGTCCGACAATGACGCAATCTTCGGTCTGCGCCACGCGTTTCATGATCTCTGCCTGATAATTAAACAGGTTCTTGGCAGACACGAAATCTTTATGTCCCGGTGGAAGCACCTTCCCGTCGTATATATCATTGGTCATGCGAAACAGCGGGTTGGTCTTTAACTTCTCGTCAAATTGATTGAACAACCGCTCGCTGATCCCGCTCTCTTCGGAAGCCATTTTAAGAAGGTTTTCACCATAACACGGGATCCCCAGTTCTTTCGCATACATCTCTCCGATCGTCTTACCACCGCTTCCGTACTGTCTTGCAATGGTAACTACTATATTGTTTGCCATATCCGCACCTCCTACTCTCCAAGATATGCTTTCTTGATCGAATCATCATTCATCAGTTCTTTCGCATCACCTTCAACCACGATCTTCCCTGTCTCAAGCACATACGCGCGGTCTGCGATAGACAGCGCTTTCTTTGCATTCTGCTCTACCAGAAGAACGGTTGTACCACCGGCACTTACTTCCTGAATAATATCAAATATCTCGTTTACGAGAATCGGTGACAGGCCCATGGACGGTTCGTCCATCACAATGATCTTCGGATGTGACATCAGCGCGCGTCCCATGGCAAGCATCTGCTGCTCGCCGCCGCTAAGTGTTCCCGCCAGCTGGTTCTTACGTTCCTCAAGACGTGGGAAACGTTTGTATACCATCTTCAGCGTCTCTTCGATCTCTGCCTTATCTTTTCTTGTATATGCACCCATTTTCAGGTTCTGATACACGGTAAGTTCTGCAAATACACGCCGCCCCTCCGGCACATGTGCGATCCCAAGAGAAACGATCTTGTGTGCAGGTACTTTCGTAATATCCTTCCCTTCAAATATGACATTTCCTTTCTTCGGAGATAAGAGTCCTGTGATCGTATGAAGAATGGTTGTCTTTCCTGCTCCGTTCGCTCCGATCAATGCAATGACTTCCCCTTCATTTACTTCAAAGGAGATTCCTTTGATCGCCTGAATGACACCATAAAATACTTCTATATCTTTAATCTCAAGCATTGCCATATCGTCACCCCCCCTATTCTCCCAGATAAGCCTTGATGACTTCCGGATTGTTCAGTACATCGCTCGTATCACCTTCTGCAAGCACCTGACCAAAGTTGAGCACCGTCAGTTTCTCACAGATTCCTGATACCAGTTTCATATCATGTTCGATCAAAAGAATGGTCATGTCAAATGTATCTCTTACGAAACGAATGGTATCCATAAGTTCCTTTGTCTCATTTGGGTTCATACCTGCCGCCGGCTCGTCCAGAAGGAGAATCTTGGGCTCTGTCGCCAATGCCCTCGTGATCTCCAGTTTTCTCTGTTTGCCATAAGGAAGATTATCTGCCAGCGTGTCCGCTTCTGTATCAAGGTCAAAAACTTTCAGAAGTTCCATCGCCTTCTCGTCCATCAACTTCTCCATCTTACGATATTTCGGCAATCTTAAGATTCCCTCCAGCGTAGAATATCCGTAATGATTGTGAAGTCCTGCCTTTACATTGTCAAGCACAGTCAGTTTCTTGAACAGACGGATATTCTGAAAAGTTCTCGCGATCCCCGCCTTATTGATGTCGATCGTCTTTTTGCCGACCATCATCTCTCCGTCCAATAAGATAATTCCTTCATCTGGTTTATATACGCCTGTAAGCAGGTTAAATACTGTTGTCTTCCCTGCTCCGTTCGGTCCGATCAATCCATAGAGACACCCTTTTTCTATCTCCAGATGAAATCCATTTACCGCGCGAAGTCCTCCGAAGGAGATTCCAAGATTTTTAACTTCTAATAATGCCATATCTATACCTCCTCCGCTTTCACTTTTTTCTTGCGTTTAAATTTTGCAGCGTATTTTTCTCTCCACTCGATCGCTTTCGGACTCCAGTTAAAGAGCATCATCGCGATCAGCACCACTGCATAGATCAACATACGGTAATCGCTTAAACTTCTCAGAAGTTCAGGCAGAAGCGTAAGTACGATCGCCGCAATGATAGAACCACGGATATTTCCGATACCTCCAAGCACCACAAATACCAGTATCATAATAGACATATTGTAACCAAAGTTCTTTGGCTGCGCGGTCAGTGTTGCCAGATTGTGCGAGTAGAGGACTCCTGCCACACCTGCCAGAGCCGCGGATATGGAAAATGCCATCAACTTATATTTTGTCACATTAATTCCGACAGACTCTGCGGCGATCCGATTGTCTCGGATTGCCATGATCGCACGTCCACTCCGTGAATGAATCAGGTTCAGCACGATAAAAAGTGTGATCAGGATCAAGATCATTCCTATCGTAAATGTAGAATCTTTCGGAGTTCCCGTAATTCCCTGCGGTCCGTTAATGATCACTTTTCCCTCCGGCTCCATTCCAAGAGAAACCATGTCTTTTGTGGAGAAATGGAATCCTTTGGAATCTCTTCCGACAAATAAGATATTCACGATATTCTTAATGATCTCTCCAAATGCCAGCGTTACGATCGCAAGGTAATCACCCTTTAACCGAAGTACAGGAATACCGATGATGATTCCGAAAATTCCCGCGCACACCGCACCGATCAACAGCGCAAGGAAAAATCTTACCCCTGCGGCCGGAATCACTTCCACCATGCATTTTGAGAAAAACGCACTGGAAAATGCTCCCACACACATAAATCCCGCATGTCCAAGACTCAACTCTCCCAGGATACCAACCGTCAGGTTCAATGACACCGCCAGGATAACATAAGAACACAACGGAACCAGAAGTCCCTGCATAAGACTGGATAAATTCCCCGTCATGACCATTGCCTGTACGACCACATAGATCACAATTACCATCAGATATGTGATCATATTGCTCTTTGTAATTTTGTTCATCTTCATTTTCTTCATACTGCCCACCTACACTTTCTCCTGCACATTCTTGCCGAAGATTCCGGCAGGTTTCACAAGCAGTACCACGATCAGCACGCCGAACACGATCGCGTCCGCCATCTGTGATGATATGTATGCCTTTCCAAATATCTCAATAATTCCCAGAAGAATTCCACCGATCATGGCTCCCGGGATAGAACCGATCCCGCCAAATACCGCTGCCACAAATGCTTTGATACCCGGCATCGCACCTGTATACGGAGTCAGTGTCGGATATGCCGAACATAAAAGCACACCGGCAATAGCCGCAAGGGCAGAACCGATAGCAAAAGTAAGCGCGATCGTACCATTTACATTGATACCCATAAGCTGCGCCGCTCCTTTATCTTCAGAGACAGCCAGCATCGCCTGACCTGCTTTTGATTTTTTTATAAATAACGTAAGTCCTATCATAATAACGATACACGCACCGATCGTCACGATCGCCTCACCGGAGATCGTCAACTCTCCGCCTGCCAATGTGATCGGGGGTACCGGAACAACAGACGAAAATGACTTCGTATTTGCTCCAAATACAAGAAGCGCCACATTCTGTAACAGGTAACTGACGCCGATCGCCGTGATCAAAACCGCCAGCGGAGACGATGCGTTTCTAAGAGGCTTATATGCCACCCGCTCGATAAGTACACCAAGCACCGTACAGAACACGACCGCTATAAGGACTGCTGCCACAGGAGAAAGCCCTGTGCCGGTCATGGCGGTCAGCACGACATAAGCGCCGATCATAATAACATCGCCATGTGCAAAGTTCAGCATCTTTGCGATACCATATACCATTGTATAGCCCAGAGCGATGATCG
>CAYOSJ010000096.1:0-8351 GCA_964406595.1 uncultured Dorea sp. | reverse complement strand
AAATATTGAAAAGCATATAAGGAAACCCACAGATTAATCCGTGGGTTTCCGTTTTACATTTTCATTATTTTTTCATTTTTGTGCACATTTCGGATAAACGGAGCCCCTTTCCCGCGTCAGCGGTGTAAGAGGCTCGCACCAACGGTGCGTTATCCGTTTGTTGTTACTTGTTAATAGGTTCCATATTTCTCATGTTCTTACCATTCATCTCCAAGCGGTAGGCCCTGCTAAGCATGCGTGCAAGGCACGCCTCTGCATAAGTATGATCCTGAAACATATCATACCAGGCAGATACGGGGAACTGAGAGATTACAAGGATTGATTTATGTGGATCCCGGCTGTCGAATACCTCAAATAGGTTTCGGCACTTATTAACATCCATGTTCATTAATCCAAAATCATCAACAACAAGAAGATCATAGCCTGCGAACAGATTTAGTTCTTCCTGATAAGTGTCAAGCTTTTCCGCTTTGGACAACTCATTTATCAACTGGCTGGCCTTCATGTACCGGGCTGTCTTGAACTGCCGCAGGGCACAAATACAAAGCGCATTGGCAAGGTAACTTTTACCGGAACTGGTTTTTCCTGTTATGACAAGATTTTTTCCCTGTTCAATCCATTCACATTTGGAAAGTTCCTCTATGATGTGGACATCAAGCTGTCGTTCCGGATTATAAATCGTTTCATCCAGATCAGCGGCAGGATATTTCAAAGTTGCCTTTTTGATAAAACGATTCAGTTTCTTGGTATAGCGCAGATTCCATTCTGCATCCATGATACGCTGTATTTTCTCTCTAAATGAAAGAAGTTCTGCATTTGGATCTGCAAACACTTCCTCCAATGCTTCTGCCATACCGGAGAACCGCATACTTTTGAGCTTGCTGCAGATTTCATAGTCCTCTGTGGAAAGTTGGTTTTTATTTATCATCGATACTCCTCCTTCCCTCGTAAGTTACTATGTTCCGGAAGCGAGGATGTGGTCGGTACCGAATGATTGTCCTGCATGTTTTTCAGGAGCTTTTTGAAATAGGAATACCTACAGGCATTACTTTCCACACACGTTTTTGCGATATCTTCCAACAAGAGTCTGGATTGATTTTTACACATATGAAGAATGCCGTTACAACTGTTATAGGCTTGTTCTTCGTGCTGCGGTGCAAGTAATACAGCGTCAATAAGTTTGACCATATATGGACCGATGCCTGAAGCCCAGCGTCTGTAATAAGCACCATCTTTAGAATTCACTTCTTTGTAGTATTGATGCTCAGGTGCCATGTGTTCCGGCTTGGTGATGTATTTAGGAAAATCCTTGTAGGACCTTCTATGGGTACAGATCAGCTTGTTATTTCGGTCGCAGATACGTATCTCTGCCATTGTAGCCTTAAGAATTGCAGGCTGGTTGTAATACGTGTACAATACTGAATAATAGTGGTCATCATACAACAGATAGTAATTATTCGGTACACGTGCAAAGTATTTATAATCACACAGCAAGAAGGATTCTCCGGCAAGTGGCTTCATCTGTGGTTTATCATATCGAAGAAAACTTTCCATCTTGGAAAGGGACTGGGAAGTCCTTTTCTCGTTGTTGATGTCCGCTATTTTTTGCCGTACATCACGATTGATATCTTCGATACTGTAGTAGACCTTTTCTTTTAGGTCTTCCAACAGATGCGTCTCCAGAAACTGAACGTACTTCTCCACCGTTGGTTTCCCCTTCGGCTTGCGAGGAGGCGGTGGAAGAATTACTACATCGTAGAAATTCTCTAAGTCCTGATAGGCACTATTGATTACCAGTTCATCCTTGGTATGCTTGGTGATTGCAGTTTTTAAGTTGTCGGGTACGAGGTATTTAGGCACTGCACCATAGGATTCCAATGCATGAACAGTACCTGCAATGAAGCTGGGCAGTTTTTCATCCTCAAAGGCTTCCGCATAAACAAGGTTGCTTACTCCAACAGTGGTAACGAAAAAATGTACCTTTTTAATTTCACCGGTTGATGAATCCACAAGAATTTCCGGTTGATCACCGACCCAGTCGATGTAAACCTTTTCTCCGGGAATCCGTTCCACTACCATACTGACAGCTTCCGAGCCGTAATGCTTTTCAACAAAGCGTTTGAAATACAGACAATACTGTGTGTATTGATAACCGGAAGGGCAGTCCTTCTTGTACTTCAGCCACAGATAAAAGAGATTTGCTTTGCTTCCTGGCATAGTTAGTCGCTCATAGACAGCTTGGTAATCAGGCATAACGGAATCATCTTTTCTGCGGAGGTTTTCTGGCGGAAAGAATAGATGTTCCACTTCCTCAGCCGACATTTGTTTCAGCGTATCAAGATCTTTACCGGATTCTTTGAACCGGTTCATGATCAGAGTAATTGTGCTACAACCGACTTTGTATCGGCTGCGGCAATCATCATAGGATATGCCACGCTGACGCATATCTATGATCCCAAGAATTGTAGTACAGTTTTGCATAATCGTATGCTCCTTTCCCGTATGTTTTTACTACGAGAAAACTATACCACAGTAAATCGCGCACCATTGTTCCGAGCGGGTACACCGGTGGAGCAACACGCTCACACCGTTTCAAGCGAAATACTCACACCGGTCGGGCGAAATTTGCAATAATTCAAAATCATATCATTTTGAATTTAATGAAAAGATTATACCGGAGACAAAAACTAAAAAAACAGCAATTTATAATAAAGAATTTATTGAAGAACTTTCAAATATAGAATCGCATTCAAATCATACTGAGCATAAAGGTAATTTGGTTCATTATATCATTTCAAGCAGGAGTGTCGAAGCAGCATGCGATATGAGTGAAATTCTGGCTCAATATTTGGTGAAAGCTAATCGTATAAGTGGAAGACGAATGGAAGTTATTAGCGAAATTGAACCGGATTTATATAGATTTAATAATCATTTAGAAGACATTATAGAGAATAATTATGGTGGAGTAATTGTATTTGATTTATCAGAGAAGTTTGGGTGTGACCCTGTGGATTACCAGATGACATGTAAATATATTGAAAAACTTATAAAAAAATATAAGAATGAATGTCTTTTTGTATTTACATATAACATGGAAAAACCTGGATTTTCGTATTATCTTTTGCCACAATTAAAAAAATATGTGATTCCGGTTATGCTTCGAGAAGGTACTGGTGACAGAAAAGCGGCTGTAGGTTATTTGAAAGAATTAATAAAAAAATCGGAATATGCAAAGTATGCAAAACAGGCTAATGAGTTCATGAAATTATTTCCCGGAGCGAAATTTTCTCAAACTGATGTACTAATGGCTTATGAGCAGTTTGAATCTTGGTGTTTAAATAAAAACGTGTTACAAGCCTATGATTACAACATTGCTGAAGATTTCATGCTAGATAGGGATGAAAATATGGAATCGTCCTTTGAGAAATTAGATAAAATGGTTGGCTTAGAAATTGTAAAAGAGCAGATAAAGGATATTATTGCTACAGATATTGTTGAAAAGGAAAGGAAAAAGAGACAAGGAAGTAGTTATAAATCAGGAACCATGCACATGATATTTGGAGGAAATCCAGGAACTGCAAAAACGACTGGTGGAATGGATTTAGATGTTTTGGGATGTGTTTCTGCAATAAGGGATGCTTTTGTAGCGGCACAAGGAGGAGTGCTTTTTATTGATGAGGCTTATTCTTTAAAAAGTGATACAGCTGTTACTGTATTACTTCAGGAAATGGAAAATCAAAGGGAGAACGTTATAGTTATTCTTGCTGGCTATAATGAAAGAATGCAGGCGTTTATGTAAATCAATGAAGGATTAAAAAGTAGAATTCCATATTGGGTAGAATTTCCGGATTATAATGCGGACGAGTTAACGGATATTTTCAATTTGATGATTAAAGATCGTGGGCTTAGTGTTACAGAGGACGCCATAAAAGAAGCATATTACATATTTGAGAAGGTTATGCATACGGATAATTTTGGAAATGGAAGATATGTGCGCAATTTGATAGAACGCACTATGCAGAAACAGTCAGTTCGATTACTTGCAGCTAAAGAAGAAGCGAGTAACATTCCAAAAGAAGAATTATTTTTGATTACGAAAGAAGATGTGAGCACACTAGAAGAAGGTTTGAAGAACGAAAGAGCAGTTGGTACTGCAAAGAAAGAACTTAATGAAATGATAGGACTTACAACTGTAAAGTCGGTTATTCAAAAGGCAATTGCCAGCTTTAAGTTAATGTCTGCTTAACGTAAACATAAATGCTTATAATCCTTGAAAATACTGACTTTATAGCCATTATCTGATATAATATAAGTGCATGAAAAACAGCATTTTCTTTCAAAAACCTTGCACTTTGGAGATGGCAAATGTATAAATTCGACAGAAATCATCAGTTCAAACTTTCAGATTTTAACCAGCCCATCGGCTTGAAGATGAACCCAGAAAACCGATGGGTGAAAAAGGCGGCCACGATTCCGTGGAATGAGATCGAGGAAAAGTATGCTGCGCTGTTTCCGGGCAAAAATGGAATGCCGGCTAAGCCGCTGCGCACAGCACTTGGTGCCCTTATCATCCAGAAACAGTATGAGTATTCGGACAGGGAACTGGTGGAACAGATCCGTGAGAACCCGTATTATCAGTTTTTCATCGGACTTCCCGGATATCAGGACGAAGAACCTTTTGTTCCATCTCTATTGGTGGAGTTCCGGAAACGTCTTACGGATGACATTCTCGGCGATATCAATGAAATGATCATTGCTTACAACACACCGGATGATGATCCACCGGCAGGAGGTTCCGGCGAGGATGGAGAAAATAATGCTGCACCCACTGAAAATAAAGGCACCCTGATTCTGGATGCAACATGTGCACCGCAACAGATAGCTTTTCCACAGGACATCAATCTCCTGAATGAAGCCCGCGAGAACTTGGAAAGCCTCATTGACGACATCTGCAACGGATTCAACTATTACAAACCCCGTATGTATCGCCGGAATGCCAGAAAGGATTACCTGAGTCTTGCCAAATGCAAAAAGCGTACTGCCAAAAAGATCAGAAAAGCCATCAAGAAACAGCTCCAGTATGTGAAGCGCGATCTGGGTTATGTTGATCTGTTTCTGGCGCAGGATGATGTGTATCTGAAGCCCAAACAGGCAGAACGTCTGGCAGTCATCCGGGAGTTGGCGGAACAGCAACAGTATATGTATGATAACAAAGTCCATAGTGTGAAGGACAGGATCGTGAGCATCAGCCAGCCATATATCCGCCCAATCGTCCGTGGAAAAGCAGAATCTCCAGTCGAGTTTGGTGCAAAGCTTGATATGAGTATTGATGAGAAAGGTCTTGCAAGATTAGAAAAACTGTGCTTTGATGCCTACAATGAATGTGATGTTCTCATCGATGCGGTTGAAAGATATCATGCCCGCACAGGAAGGTATCCCGAAAGAGTTCTGGCTGATCAGATATACAGGACGCGGAAAAACAGGGCGTACTGTAAAGCAAACGGGATACGGATGTCGGGTCCGGCACTGGGCAGACCCAGACAGATGACCTCTGAGGAAAAGAAGCAGTCCTATAGGGACAATACCGACCGGATTGAAGTTGAGCGAGGGTTGAGTCTGGCGAAGCGTTGTTATGGGCTTGGACTTCTGCACACAAAACTGGATATAACAACGCGCAGCTCCATCGCACTGTCCATCATTGCGATGAATGTCAATCGTCTGACAGGTATTATTTTGCGCTGTATGGTAATATCAATTTTTTCAAGGTATAGATGGCAGAAAAAGTCGTCTAAAAACACGATGTCGGAGTTGTGCTTTTGCATCTGGGTTTAATGAGCAGACCCTAAGTTAAAGAAAATCTGTATGGATAAAGGTATTTCGAAGGAAAAAAGCATCGTTACATATGGTATTTACGGGAAATCCAGGGTCTGCAAAGACAACGGTTGCCAGACTGTTCGCTGAAATTATGAAGGATGAAAAAGTTTTACCGACAGGAAATTTTGTAGAGGTAGGAAGAGCAGAATTAGTTGGAGACCATGTGGGTGCTACGGCGCCTTTGGTTAAGAGAAAATTTAAGGAGGCACAAGGCGGTGTGCTCTTTATAGATGAAGCATATTCTTTGTGTGATAGTTATGAAAATGGTTTTGGTGATGAGGCAATCAACACCCTTGTTCAAGAAATGGAGTATCATAGAGATGATGTAATTGTTATCTTCGCTGGTTATCCAGATAAAATGAAGAATTTTCTAGACAGAAATCCGGGTATGCTATCCAGAATTGCATTTCATGTAGAATTTGAAGACTATTCTACAGAGGAACTCTGTGATATTACAAAACTTATGTTGTCTAAGAAGCAAATGACAATTACTGATATTGCTATGGAAAAACTTAGAAAGAACTATGAAAGTGCGAGGGTAAGTAGTGACTATGGAAATGGACGTTATGTACGCAAGCTACTAGAGGAGGCTGAGATGAACCTAGCAGAAAGAGTGTCACAGTTATGTGAGTCGAATATTACGATGCAAATGATTACAACTCTTGAAGAAGGTGATATTCCAGAACCGGAAACGATGAAATATCATGAAAAGAAAAAGTAGGCTTTTGTGTTTAGTATTTTTATTTATGGATAATAGAGAAAATCCTAACTGTTAAAGTATTTAGAAATATTAAATAAGATAGCGGAGGTATAGTATAGAACATATGATATGTGAAATGTGTAAATACAAACATGATATAGGTAATTCAAGAGAAACCGGAGCTGCTTTGTGTACTCGGAGTTCATCTTATTTTCCTATTAATTATAATGATAACTGCCATTTCATACCGCAAAAGCGCGAATTGGTTTGTAGTGATTGTGCAAGATTTGGAGAAGATTTTGCATGTATAGAAGCGAAAGCGGATAGTAAGGCTTATATTAATGAAAAATTATGTGCGGGATTTATAGATGCAAAAAAAGAACAATTTGAGATGATTCTTATGTTTTGGAAGGTTCAAGGGATATATGATAGGAGCAAAATCGAGAAGATAATTGACGAAATTGAGAATTTTTATAACGATATTGAGGAACAGGGAGATTAATCCTAAAGGATATCAAAATCGATGCTGTTATTATTAGAAATCAAGATTGTGGTTGTGAATATGCAAGACAATGTGAAGGGATGGATACAATGTTTATATATTCGATGTCAGATATACATGGTTTTTTAGACGCTTTCCGGTCTGCACTAAAGAAAGTAGATCTATCAGGAGAAAATAAAATAGTTTTTCTAGGGGACTACATCGATTATGGACCACGGAGCCGTGAGGTGTTAGAGATTATTATGCATTTACAGAAAAAATACGGTGCTAATAAAGTGGTTGTATTATTAGGAAATCATGAAAAAGATTTTTTGGATTGGTTAATCGAATATGAGGATATTAATATACATTTTGCAAAATTAGATACATATTCCAACCATGAGTGGTTGCAACAAGACCGGGATTGCGATTATGAGACTTTAAAAAGTTTTATATCGACAGAACATTGGAACGCATTTTCGGCAACAGAGCATATTTTATCATGGGATTCCAGAAATGTGGAGGCGGTTAGACTATTACTAGAAGATGCAGGTGATATAATAACCTGGCTTAGAGGATGTTTGTATTATTATGAAACAGATAATCAAATATATGTGCATGCAGGAATTGCAGAATGGGCGAAAGAAGAGTGGTTGTGTGTAACAAGTGACGATTTGATGGTAAGAAAATATCCGGCGAGTAAGGGCTCTTTTTATAAGGATGTTATTGCAGGACATATATCTACTGCAAGTATTTCAAAAAATAATGAGTTTTATGGCGTCTTGCATGATGGAGAAAGTCATTATTATTTAGATGGAACAACTTATAGAAGTGGAAAAATTCCGGTATTGGTATATGATACGGAGGAAAAGATTTATTTTGAAAAATAAGGAATGTATGCAGCTAAAATGGAAAAATTTGTATTTTTAATTGGAATAATATATCCATTCGGTGAACTTAATATTATGGGAATCTATACCGACGAAAAGATGTTAATTGAGGCATATGACAAACTGGTAAAAGAAGATGCCAGGTGTACGGAATTGAAATATATTGAAATGCCCGAAATATATAAGATTCCGTTGAATAAGTTTCTTGGAGAAGTGGTAGAGTGGGCAATAATTAGTGATGAACATTATTTTTATGCAGAGGAGAATATTGAAACGATTAGTATTGATGAGATTAAGGCACATGTAAGAATATCAAATTAGAAAGTTAAGTCGGAGGAAAAGTTTTATGATAGATGCATTGGATAAAAAAATATATTTTCCGAGATCTTTCAACTGGTGTTAGAAT
>CAYOSJ010000095.1:0-8552 GCA_964406595.1 uncultured Dorea sp. | reverse complement strand
CACTTTCTTCATATTCTTTACATTGGTTGCATCTGTAATAGTTGCCTGTCTGAGTCTTCTCTTTCTCTTCGTAGACTTCTTTGTTAAGATATGGCTCTTGTAAGCTTTATTTCTTTTTAACTTTCCTGTACCTGTTTTTTTGAAGCGCTTTGCAGCTGCTCTATTTGTTTTGATCTTTGGCATGATTATGCTCCTCCTTCAATTCTTTTATAATGTATTTTTAACGTTTTTCAGTTAAAACCATGCTCATGCTTCTGCCTTCCAGCTTCGGCGCCTTCTCGACAGTCGCCACATCTGCCAGCAGTTCCGCAAAATCATCTAAAATGTGCTTGCTCTGCTGTACGTGTGCCATCTCACGTCCTCTGAAACGCAAAGTCACCTTAACTTTATTACCTTTCGTAATAAACTTCTTTGCATTGTTCATCTTTGTATTCAGGTCGTTTGTATCAATATTCGGTGAAAGGCGTACTTCCTTCACTTCTACCGTCTTCTGTTTCTTTTTTGCCTCTTTTTCTTTTCTGGCAAGTTCATATCTGTATTTGCCATAGTCGATAATCTTACATACCGGCGGCTGGGCTTTTGGAGCAATCTTAACCAGATCAAGTTCTGCTTCCTGTGCAAGCCTCATCGCTTCCTTGATCGGAAGGATACCTAACTGATCCCCATTTTCTCCAATCACTCTTACTTCTTTGTCTCTGATCTGCCCGTTAATCATTAAATCGCTAATTGTCTTGTACCCCCATCAATAGAATAAAAATAAGTGAACAGTTAAAACTATCCACTCACATACCTGTACAAATAAATCCCAATATCATTGTTCATTATCTTTATACGAATATTGAACCGGTAGTCACCCGCTTGTGCTACGGTGAGAGTGGATACTCTACTTTGTTTTTTGCTTTCCGCAACTATTAATCTACCATATCTCTCCCTGACTGTCAACAATATTTTTCGTAAAATTCAGAAAAAATATGTTGAAAATCCCCGGATATCATGGGATAATGTTTATATTGTATTTTCATTATGGATGATTTTATCATAATAAAGATATACATTACAACAAAATTTTTATTTTATATGGAGGATTCTATGGGAAAGAGAAGTAATTTTACGAGTAAGGTTGGATTTGTCCTTGCCGCGTCCGGCTCAGCGGTAGGGTTGGGAAATATCTGGAGATTTCCATATCTGGCGGCCCAGTACGGCGGCGGTACATTTTTATTGATTTATCTGATTCTTGCAATAACATTCGGTTTTGCCCTTATGACTGCAGAGATCGCACTTGGAAGAAAGACCGGTCTTAGCGCTATCGGCGCTTTTAAATCTCTTGACAAACGCTTTGGGTTCGTGGGCGTCCTGGAGGCAGCCGTTCCGACCATTATCTTCCCGTATTATTCCGTTATCGGTGGATGGGTTGTAAAATATTTTTCCGTATTTATAAGCGGCAATGTACAGGAAGCGGCAGGCGATACATATTTTTCTGATTTCATCAGTGGAACTTTTGAACCGATCGGCTGGTTTTTCCTATTTATCGCAGTGACTGCTATCATTGTAGTCTTAGGCGTTGAGAAGGGTATTGAAAAAGTAAGCAAAATCATGATGCCGATTCTCGTTATCCTGACAGTCATCATCGCCGTATACGGACTGACACTGGACGGTGCTATGGATGGTCTTGTATATTACATCAAACCTCACATGTCAGATCTGTCCGTCAAGTCAATCCTTGCTGCAATGGGACAACTCTTCTACTCCATGTCCCTTGCGATGGGTATTATGATCACTTACGGTTCCTATATGAAGAAAGATAACCATCTGGAAAGTTCTGTAAGACAGATTGAGTTATTCGACACCGGAATCGCATTCCTTGCCGGATTAATGATCATCCCTGCAGTGTTCGCATTCTCAGGCGGCGACCGGGATGCATTAAATGCCGGACCGGGACTGATGTTTATCACACTTCCAAAGGTATTTGCCAACATGAAATTTGGCGGAGTGATCGGAACGATTTTCTTCGTACTTGTATTTTTTGCAGCCCTTACTTCCGCAATCTCCCTTATGGAGACAATCGTGTCTATTTTCCGCGACAAATTTGGCTGGAGCCGTAAAAAAGCAAGTCTGGTTGTGACCGCACTTTCACTGGCGCTTGGTATTCCATCTTCACTTGGATTCGGTCCTCTGAGTTTCATAAGTTGGATGAATCTATCTATCCTTGATATTATGGACTTTATAAGCAACAGCGTACTGATGCCGATCGTAGCACTCTTCACCTGCATCTTCGTAGGTTTCATTATCAAACCGAAGACACTTGCAGACGAAGTAAAAGAAACCGACGGCACATTCAAGGCAGAGGGCATGTTCACTCTCATGATCAAATGGGTTGCCCCGATCTTCCTTGTGTTGATACTTGTAAGTTCTGTAGCAAGTGCAATGGGAATATTTGTGATCTAAATTTATATTGATTTATAATGAAAAAACGCGTGATGCTTTTTATCACGCGTTTTTTTCATATATTCTTTCTTATTTATTTTGCCCCACTATTTTACAAGCAATGACTTTCCTGTCATCTCTTTTGGCTGTTCCATGCCCATCAGTTCAATAAGTGTCGGGGCGATGTCTGCAAGGCAGCCACCCTCGCGCAATTTGTATGATGGATCCGCATTTACCAGGATAAACGGTACCGGATTTGTTGTGTGCGCCGTGAATGGCTCTCCTGTCTCCTCGTCGATCAACTGCTCTGCGTTTCCGTGATCGGCACAGATAAACATCTGTCCATCCACTTCTTTTACTGCCTCTACAGCCTTTCCAACACACTCGTCAACGGCTTCGATCGCCTGAATAGCCGCATTCTCCACACCGGTGTGTCCGACCATGTCCGGATTTGCAAAATTGATGATGATAACATCATAATCACCCGATCTGATCGCTGCTGTCAGTTTATCACATACTTCATAAGCGCTCATCTCCGGCTTCAGGTCGTACGTTGCCACCTTCGGAGATTTCACAAGGATCCTGTCCTCACCCTCATTTGGTTCTTCCACTCCTCCATTGAAGAAGAACGTAACATGGGCATACTTCTCTGTCTCTGCGATACGCGCCTGTTTCCGTCCATTTGCCGCAAGAAACTCTCCAAATGTATTTGTAATTTCTTCTTTTACAAATGCAACTTCCTTATTCGGGATTGTCACATCGTACTCTGTGAAACATACATACGTTGTATGAATACGCTTCTCTCTCGCAAATCCCGTAAATTCATCATCACAGAATGCTCTTGTGATCTCTCTTGCACGGTCCGGACGGAAGTTAAAGAAGATGATGGAATCATTGTCCCTGATCGTTGCGACCGGGGCGCCATTCTTCATCACAACTGTCGGAAGTACGAACTCGTCTGTCACCTCCTGATCATAAGAAGCCTGGATTCCTGCCGGGCCACTCTCGGCTTTCTCCCCTTCACCGTAGACCATGGCTCTGTAAGCCTTCTCTACACGATCCCAGCGGTTATCACGGTCCATTGCATAATAACGTCCCATAACTGTCGCCACTTCGCCAACACCCATCTCCTGCATGTTTGCGACCAGTTCCTCTACATACTCTTTTCCTGATGCCGGAGGAGTATCACGTCCATCGAGGAAACAGTGTACATAGACCTTCTCGATCCCCTGGCGTTTTGCCAGTTCCAGAAGTCCATAGATATGTGTATTATGGCTGTGCACGCCTCCGTCGGACACAAGTCCGTACAGATGAAGGGCGCTGTCATTTTTCTTTACATTTTCGCATGCTGCAAGAAGCGCCTGATTCTCGAAGAAATCTCCGTCCTGAATGGACTTTGTGATCTTGGTAAGATCCTGATATACGATACGTCCTGCGCCCATATTCAGGTGTCCCACTTCTGAATTTCCCATCTGTCCGTCCGGGAGCCCTACCGCCAGACCACTTGCATTTCCTTTTACAAATGGGTACTCCGCCATTAATTTATCCATAACAGGAGTCTTCGCCTCTGCCACGGCATTTCCTTCTGTTTTTTCATTTAAGCCGTAGCCGTCTAAAATCATCAATACTGTTGGTTTTTTACTCATTGTCATTCTCCTTTTGTTTTATGATTTTATCTGAAGAGTTGTTGCTCTTACATTCCACATATCTTTCCAAGCCATGCATCTGCCAGTTCCAGCCACCGGGAACACTCTTTCTGTACACCGCTTCCATCTTCTCTTTCCACAAGATGACTGGCAAGGCTTAAGCCGTGCTCCCCTTCCGGGAATATATGAAGTTCTGCCGGAACGCCTGCTCTTCTAAGTGCCATCGCAAAAAACAGTGCATTTTCCACCGGCACAGTCTCATCTGTCATCGTGTGCCAGATAAATGTAGGCGGCATCGTCTTTGTCACCTGATCTTCCAAAGACATGGTACACTTACATTTTTCATACTTTGCACCAAGAAGATTACGGATGCTTCCAACATGTGCATACCTCTCATCCGAGGTGATCACCGGATAACTCAACATGATCCCCGCAGGTTTTAACACCTCTGCCGTTGTCCCAAGCCTGTCTGCCATAAACTGCTGATTCCAGAAGATACCGTAACTTGCCGCCAGATGTCCTCCTGCTGAAGATCCCTGGACTACGATCCTTTCCGCCTGAACATTCCATTCATCTGCATGTTCTCTGATGATCTGTACTGCCCGTCCCACTTCCAGCACCTGTGCCGGAAATACTGCCGGTACAACAGAATACCGCAGCACGCACACATGATATCCTTTACTTAAGAAATGCATGGCAAGTGGCTCACCTTCGCGAAAACTTGTCATTTCATAACCGCCGCCCGGACAGATGATGAGCATGGGACGTTTCTGAATCTTAAGATTCCTGTCATGAGGTGTATCTAATAGATAAAGTTCCATCTTTGCATACGGCTCAGATCCTTCTGTCTGTATGCCAATCTCTCTATAAATCATACAATTACACTCCTTAACTTTTCCCAAAATATTATACATCATTTAATTCATCTTGACAATGAACTTTCCATAAGCTATGCTGATATCTTGTAAGTATATATATCGGAGGAACAACAGATGAATTACAGTAAGATCCTACAGGGAATTCTCGATATCGGCGAAGCCATGCTCATAAGCGGGGCAGAAAATTACCGAATCGAAGACAGTTTATATAGAATGTGCAGAAGTTATGGTTTTAAACGTTACGATGTATTTGTAATACCAAGTAACATTCAGATCACTGTAGAAACACCTGACGGTGAGATCATCACACAGATCCGTCATATCGAAAATGCTGACTTTGATTTTGATCAGCTGGATTATATGAATAATCTTTCAAGATATGTCTGCAGCCATACTCCAGATGAAACCGAACTTCACGAAAAATATCTGGAAGTAAAGAACCGTCCGCCCCAGCACCCGGCCGCCAGATATTTTGCAGCCATCATGGGCGGAACCGGATTTGCAGTATTTTTCGGCTGCGGTTTTATGGACGCTATCGTTGCAATGATCGTATCTTTGATGATCGTAATCGTTGGAAAATGGCTGAGCAAACGAGAAGGAAATCTGTTCATCTACAACACGATCCTCTCTTTCCTGTCGGAAATGATCATCGTACTGGCAGTAAGAAATGGACTTGGCAGCCACCCGGAACGGATCATGATCGGAATCGTTATGCTGCTCATCAGTGGACTTAGTACGACAAATGGTATTCGGGAGATCTTACAGAAAGATTACATATCCGGATTCATCAATATTATGAACTCTGTGCTGGGCGCAGCCGGGATCGCTGTGGGAACTGCCCTTGCGATGCTGCTGCTGAATGATTTTACGGCAGAAGGCTTTATCTTAAATCACAGCATACCGATCCAGCTGGTCTCCTGTACGATCGCCTGTGTCGGATTTGCTTTTTGGTTTCAGATCCGCGGAAAACAGGTTATTTATTCAGGAATCGGAGCATTTTTTACATGGGCGATCTATCTGGTCGTCTTTGAGATAGAGCCAAGTAATTTCCTGGCAACTTTGATCGCCGCAATATTTGTTGCATTCTACGCGTTCATCATGTCGAGGATCAACAAGGCTCCATCCACCATATTTTTAACAGCCTCTGTATTTCCATTGATTCCGGGACCTAATCTATACTATATGATGTACGGCTGCTTAACAAGAGACATTAGCATGGCATTTAGTGAGACACTCGTACTGCTTTCCACCTGTCTTGCCATTGCGTTCGCATTTAACATTGTGGATATTGCTGCAAGAGGTATCATGAAGGCTCTGAAACATGATTATCACATAGGTAAGAATTCACATCATTCATAAACGTTACCAAAAAAAGACTGCGGCAGTCATCCGTCCGATGACCGTCACAGTCTTTTTTTTATTCTACTTATATCCGATAAGATATCTTATTTATAGTTTACGATCTTACCAAAATCAGCCTTCAGAGAAGCGCCTCCTACAAGACCTCCGTCGATATCAGCCTGTGCAAATAATTCTGCTGCATTTCCACCATTTACGGAACCGCCGTACTGAATACGGATTGCTGCTGCTGTTGCATCATCATAGATCTCAGCGATGCATGCACGGATTCCGGCACAAACTTCCTCAGCCTGCTCTGTTGTAGCAGTCTTACCTGTTCCGATCGCCCAGATCGGCTCATAAGCGATCACTGCTTCTTTTGCCTGGTCTGCTGTAACATTCAGGAATCCAACTTTTACCTGCTGGCGGATGAAGTCCATGGTCACACCCTGCTCTCTCTGCTCTAATGTCTCACCACAGCACATGATCGGTGTAAGACCATGCTCAAAAGCCTTTAATACTTTCTTATTTACTGTCTCGTTTGTCTCTGCGAAGTACTCTCTTCTCTCAGAATGTCCGAGAACAACATACTTTACACCTGCATCTGTAAGCATAGCCGGAGAGATCTCTCCTGTGTAAGCGCCTTTTTCCTCAAAGTACATGTTCTCAGCGCCTACTGCAATATTGCTGCCTTTACAAGCCTCTACTACAGGAATGATATCGATTGCCGGTACACAAAATACTACATCAACATCGTCATTTGCTACTAATGGTTTTAACTCCTCAACTAATGCAACTGCCTCGCTTGGAGTTTTATTCATTTTCCAGTTTCCTGCCACAATTTTTCTTCTTGCCATGATATTTTTCTCCTTCATCATTCATATATGTTCATTTCACCGGGCTTTTATTTATCGTTTGCTGCCGCTACACCCGGTAATTCCTTACCCTCAAGGAACTCAAGAGAAGCGCCGCCGCCTGTAGAGATATGCGTCATCTTATCGCCGTAACCCAACTGGTTTACTGCCGCTGCAGAATCACCACCGCCGATGATCGTAACTGCTTCTGTATCAGCGAGGGCTTTTGCAACTGCCTCTGTACCGTGAGCAAATTTCGGCATCTCGAAACATCCCATTGGCCCGTTCCATACAACTGTCTTCGCATCTTTTACAGCGTCACAGAAAATCTTCTCTGTCTCTGGTCCGATGTCAAGACCCTGCCAGTCTTCCGGGATCTCTCCGGCAACAACTACTTTGGAATTTGCATCGTTAGAAAAATCATCTGCGATCACGGTATCTACAGGAAGAAGTAATTTTACGCCCTTCTCCTCTGCTTTTTTCAACATATTAAGCGCATATTCACAATAATCTTCTTCCAAAAGAGACTTGCCGACTGTACCACCCTGCGCCTTGCTGAATGTGTAAGACATACCACCACCGATAATGAGTGTGTCTACTTTGTCAAGAAGGTTCTCGATCACAGAAATCTTACTGGAAACTTTCGCTCCGCCAAGGATCGCCACGAACGGTCTCTCTGGATTATTTACTGCATTTCCAAGGAAATCAATCTCTTTCTGCATCAGATATCCTACTGCTGCTGTGTCAACGAACTGTGTAACACCTACATTTGAGCAGTGTGCACGATGTGCTGTTCCAAATGCATCATTTACGAATACATCACACAGGGAAGCAAGATCTTTGCTGAATGCTTCTCCGTTCTTTGTCTCTTCTGCTCTGTAACGTGTATTCTCAAGAAGGATCACATCGCCGTCCTTCATAGCCGCAACTGCTGCTTTTGCATTCTCTCCTACGACTTCCGGATCTGCTGCGAATTTTACTTCCTGTCCGAGCAGTTCAGAGAGACGTGCTGCTACAGGCGCAAGAGATAACTCCGGCTTCGGCTCTCCCTTCGGTTTTCCAAGATGTGAGCAAAGAATCACTCTTCCACCATCTGCAACTAACTTCTTGATCGTAGGAAGTGCTGCAACAAGACGGTTCTCATCTGTAATCTTTCCGTCGATAAGCGGAACATTAAAATCACATCTGCAAAGAACTTTTAAGCCTTTTACATTAATATCGTCTACTGATTTTTTGTTGAGCATGATAATGCCTCCTTATAAATATACTTAACAGGTGTCTACCTGCATATTGTAAAAAAGAGCCCGGTCCAAAACGACCGGACCCTTTGTGAGTCTCATATTATGCTAACTCTGAGAAGTATTTGATTGTTCTTACCATCTGGCTTGTGTAAGAATTCTCATTGTCATACC
>CAYOSJ010000094.1:0-8656 GCA_964406595.1 uncultured Dorea sp. | reverse complement strand
TATACGGATAATGATATCGAGACCTTCCGGGATGTCCTGTTTTATGTGGGGCAGGTTCTAGGAGGTTTTTTCGTGATAAACCGTTCAGGTCAGCTGGAACTGAAGAAGTACGGAAATCAGCCGGTGCTGACAGTGGAGAGAAGACATAGGTTCACATCCAGCTTTTCAGATTTCATCACAAGATATACGGCGGTCAGCTCCACGAACTTAAGGACACAGATCGCGGAGTATTACGCGCTGGATCCGGATGATGGGCTGACTATGAATTTGGGAGTGAATCCGCTTCTGCAGTTTGGTCTGGATGAGACCAGGGAGCAGCTTGTCAGGAATATTCTGGCTGATCTGTCGGTCGTGAATTATGTGCCGTTTGATTCGGATACGATCGGAAATCCAGCACTGGATGTCGGGGATATCTTATCTTTTTCCGGCGGTCAGGCGGATGCCACGAAGTACGCCTGCATTACATCGAACAGTATCAAGATTGGCGGCAGACAGACGATCAAGTGCGTGGGAAAGAATCCGAAGCTGTCCCGGGCAAAGAGCAAGAATGACAAGAATATCTCCGGGCTTCTGAATCAGATCGAAGCTGGAAGGATTGGTATCCATACCTTTATAAATGCTTCCGCTTTTACGGTTGCGGATGTGGATACGAAGATTATTTCCATACAGTTTGCAACCAGTGAGGATAACCATGCGCAGTTCTTTGGGCAGGTGATCGTGAATGTGTCTGCGGAGGCGGTCACGCGATTAGCGGAGGCAAGCGGTGAGGTGGTCATTCCATCTGTGAACGTGGATGAGATACCGGCGGAGGATCTTGCAGGGGAAGCAGGCGAAGGCAATGCTGAGGCTCCAGTTGTGATCGGTGCCACGGAAGAGCAGACACTGACAGTAACTCTGCCGGTCACATGGACAGAGGACGGCCATGCTGATGTAATCTTTACCTTTGAGTTTAATGATGAGATCGTCGAGGTCCATCATCCTCAGGAGAACTGGCATTCCGGGAAGCATACGATCCTTCTGTATTATCCGATCGAAAATGTGGTGGCAAATTATACCAACACTTTTAATGTTTATATGAGATGTTCCGGCGGCACGGGGTTCGTGGATACCGGCTGGTGCATCGCATCCATCTCCGGACAGAGCATGGGAGCAAGCGCGGCATGGGACGGCACGATCAATGTGGAGGAATATGTATCACGCTTCGGCTTTGGTACCGGCACGGAAGCAGGAAGACTCCGGGTGAAGAACTTCGTTGATTCCAGTGAGTGGGAGGTCAAGGAAACGATGAGGCGTGCATATTCGGATGTCATGGCCCGAAGAATTTCCATCGGAGGCTTTGCTATGCCGGTGGATGTGAGCGGAAGCAACAGTTAAGGAGGCGCTTATGAAATTAAAGGGAACGATGGTTATCGAATTGACTGATACGAATACAGGGGATGTGGAAACAATCGCCGAAGAAAATATGGTTACGAACGTGGTGAATCACCTTTTGGGAATCAATCCGATGGCGACCATGTATAACGCTGCCGGGGAATATGATGGCCAGATGATCTGGAATAATGAGATGCTGCCGATCTGCCCGAACATGATTGGCGGCATCCTGCTTTTTCCGAAGGCGATCACGGAGAATGAGGATAATATCTATCTGTCTTCAGATAATCTGCCGGTGGCTTATGCGAGCAATGATGTCAATGCGACGGCGAACACGAAGCGCGGGAGCATGAACCTAACGGAAAGCAAGGCGTTGGAGAACGGATACCGTTTTGTCTGGGAGTTTACGCCTTCACAGGGCAACGGCACAATCACGGCAGTGGGTCTGACTTCCAAATATGGAGGAGCGAACGCTTATGGGAGCGATGTTGCCGTGGATACGCCGTTCCTTCAAACAAGGAAGATTTCGCTGGATCTGCCTGATGTCATAATGGAAGTGCTTTTCAAGGTGGTGGAGGTGGATTTTGAGAACAATGTGCTTTACGCCATCGGCTATGCCAGCAATACGGTTCAGATATATAAGTACCGGATACCAGTGTTCAATATCGGGCTGAATGAGAAGTTGGATGACAGCACGCTTACGCTTCTGGATGAAACAGTGCTGCAGTGTTCCACCTTCAAGTTCTATGGAAGCTATACGCCGTATGGGGATTTCATTGACGGGAAGGACGGGTATTGGTACGGCTTTTCCAATCAGCAGAATTCGTCCGGAAATGCCACAATGCTCTGGATTAAGATCAAGAAGTCTGATTTGTCCTTTACAGAGGGAAGCTGGACACTTTCCAATGTGGCGATCCCGGCGATCGGAAGCTATAAGTATGAGAGTTATCCGACCAGGACGAAGAGGGCCGTGGTCAGGAACGGTTATCTATATATCCCGTCCTATGATAAGACAGGGATTTATAAGATCAACTTGAGCAATTCCACGGATGTGACGAAGATTGATTTTGGGTTCACATCGGAGATGAAGCCTCTGGGCGGTTCCGGGAACTGTGAGAATTATCTGGTTCTGATCGGGGATCTCATCATCGGGTGGGATTTCCAGCTCACTATCAATGATACGGTGGTTCAGACAGCAGGGGGAGCAAGGTTGGAAGAGATCTGTACGGCGGTGTTTCAGTACAAGGAATACATTTTCTTCTGGTCGAGTTCCTATCTGAACCAGTACAGGATGACTTATATCCTGACTCCATATCTGGCCACGATCAATAACCTGTCGCAGGCGGTGGTGAAGAATGCAGATAAGACGATGAAGATTACTTATACGCTGACAGAGCAGGAATAAGGGCTTTGTAACTGAATACTTGTTATCAGGGGATGGCTTCGGCTGTCCCTTTAATTTTGGCGATAAAGCCGAGAGTGCCCGTCATGCTTGTATGAACAAGCATTTGAGGCTAACGGGAAATGCGGAGCGAAGCTTCGCATGTGCAATGAAATGGAGGGATTTGCGATGAAAGAGTTTTGGAATGTGATTCAGGCGATTTTTGCGGCGGTAGGCGGCTGGCTTGGGTATTTCCTTGGAGGTTGTGACGGATTACTGTATGCGCTTCTGGCTTTTGTGGTGCTGGATTACATCACAGGTGTCATGTGCGCGATTGCGGACAAGAAGCTGTCGAGCGCCGTGGGATTCAAGGGGATCTGCAGGAAGGTTCTGATCTTTGCGCTGGTTGGCGTGGGACATCTGCTGGATACACAGATCTTCGGAGAGATCGGAGTGCTGAGAACAGCGATTATTTTTTTCTATATCTCCAATGAAGGCCTGTCATTGGTAGAGAATGCGGCATATCTGGGACTTCCGATTCCATCAAAGCTCCGCAAGGTGCTGGAGCAGCTGCATGACAGATCAGAGAAGGAAGATGAAAAGAAAGGTGAGGAATAATGGCTTATACCAATAGTAAGATGGTGGCTTATACGAAGCTGAGTCCGAACCATTCCGGGCAGAGGACACACAGCATTGACTGCATAACGCCTCATTGCGTGGTGGGGCAGTGTACGGCAGAGGGGCTGGGTGATTGGTTCGCAAAGAGCAGCACACAGACATCCAGCAATTACGGTATCGACAAGGACGGGCGCGTTGGATTGTATGTGGAAGAGAAGAACCGTTCGTGGTGCTCTTCCAGTAATGTCAATGACCAGAGAGCAATTACAATCGAGTGCGCTTCCGATACCACGGAGCCGTATGCTTTCAGGAATGTGGTGTATAAGAGACTGATCGAGCTCTGCATTGATATCTGCAAGCGTAACGGTAAGAACAAGTTGATCTGGTTCGGGGATAAGGATAAGACGCTGAACTATGCTCCGAAGAGCGAGGAGATGATCCTGACGGTTCACAGATGGTTTGCGAATAAATCCTGTCCCGGCAACTGGATGTATGCGAAGATGGGAGATCTGGCTGAGAAGGTGACGAAGGCCCTGCAGGGTTCCTCTGATTCCGGCGGCGACTCTGCTTCTAAGGGTACACAGGCATCAGTTTTGAAGAATCTGTCTGAGTCGGATGCGATTAAGAAGGTCGGTGCGCTGTTCACAGCAGATCAGAAGAAGAGCGGAATCCTGGCATCGGTATCTTTGGCTCAGTTCATTCTGGAATCTGGATACGGGAAGAGTGAACTGGCTCAGAACGCCAACAATATCTTTGGGATGAAGTGCAGCCTGTCCGGAAATACATGGGGCGGATCTTCATGGGATGGCAAGAGTAAGTACACGAAGAAGACACAGGAACAGAATCCGGATGGAAGCTATGAGACCATCACGGCTGATTTCCGGAAGTATCCCTGCATTGAGGATTCGATTGCTGACCATTCCGCTTATCTGCTTGGTGCGATGAATGGAAAGAAGCTGAGATATGACGGGCTGAAGGGATGCACGGACTATAAGAAGGCTGTGCAGATCATCAAGGATGGCGGGTACGCCACAAGCCTGACCTATGTGGAGAAGCTTTGCTCCATTATCGAGAAGTGGAACCTGACGGATTACGATGTGAAGGATTCCGGCAGTGAGGTGATCCGCTGGTACCGTGTCAGAAAGTCCTGGGCGGACAGCAAGACGCAGAAGGGCGCTTATAAGATCCTGGATAACGCAAAGAAGTGTGCAGATCAGAATCCGGGATATAAGGTGTTCGATGCGGGCGGCAAGGTTGTATATGAGCCGAAGGCTGCGGAGCTTGCCGTGAAGGTGCCGTTCCTAGTGAAGGTCAGCATTTCGGATCTGAATATCAGGAAAGGACCTGGGGTTAATCATAGCCGTGTCCAGCTCTGTCCTCCGGGTGTTTATACGATAGTGGCTGTATCCGAAGGATCCGGTGCTTCTTTGTGGGGCAAACTGAAAAGCGGAATAGGCTGGCTAAGCCTTGACTTCTGCAAGAGATTATAAACTGAATAACGAATCGTTATCGAGCCTGCGGATGTTGGGAGAAATCCTGATGGCCGCAGGCTTTTTTTCGTGGAAAATCGGAAAATGCCCTTAAGTCATACCTAGACCTTCAGAAAAACTGAAGGAGGTCTGAGTGATGTATATCCTGGAATATAAGGACGGGGTAAAGCCGGAGAAGCTGAGCCCTAAGGCAAAGGCGAATATGGAGCGTTGCGCGAATTTCCTTGTCGAGATGATAGACAAATATGGGAAAGAGGTTCTGGAAGAAATCGAGGCGGAGAAACGGGCAGGAACCGCTAAAGAACAGGAAATCAAACATGATGGGGAATGAATGGAGCGTCGTTTGCGAACTTTTTGCGAACGGCGCTTTTAGCGCTGACAGAAGGATAAAAGCCCGACATAATGAAAGTCCGGGGGTACTGTGTGACGATGAGCAACCGAAGGGAGGGATATGGTGAAGAAGAAAAAATGCTATATCTACACGCGTGTTTCCACGGCTGCTCAGGTAGATGGGTACAGTCTGGAAGCACAACAGGAAAGACTTCGTGAATATGCCGATTATAAGAACCTTGAAATCGCTGGTGAATACTGTGACGCAGGAAAGTCTGGGAAGAGCATAGTTGGAAGACCATCATTCCTGAAAATGCTGGATGACATATCCAGCGAGAAGGACAACATTTCTTTTGTACTGGTATTCAAGCTGTCGCGATTCGGAAGAAATGCGGCAGATATCCTGAAGTCGCTTCAGCTGTTGGAAGATTATGAGATTGATCTCATCTGCGTGGAAGACGCTATTGACAGTTCTACGCCGGGAGGGAAGCTGACACTGACAATTCTTTCTGCCGTTGCTGAGATTGAGCGTGAAAACATCAATGTCCAGTTCATGGCGGGAAAGATGCAGAAGCTATTGAATGGTGGATGGCCCGGTGGAGCTGTTCCATACGGATACAGGAGCGTCAATGAAGAACTGGCGATAGAGCCGTCAGAAGCGGAGATCGTCAGATTGATCTTTGAAAAATATATACAGGATGGCGGGACGCTGAACGGTGTGGCTACCTGGCTCAATGAAAACGGATATAAACGTTTCGGTAAAGGCGAAAAGAAACCGTTTACCTATGACTTCATCGTAAATGTTCTGGATAACCCGACATATCATGGAAAGCTATTCTATAACCGAAGGACAAATCTGAAAGGTGTGAAGCGGAAGCCAAAGGATATAGTTGAGGTCGATGGGATCCATGAAGCAATCATATCAGAGGAACTGTGGCAGCAGGTGAGGGCGAAGAGAGAAGCGACCTCAGCTAACAATGAAAAGGTGGATGAGCCTGAACGCGAGAGTCTGTTATCCGGGCTGATCAAGTGTCCAGCCTGTGGCAATGGTTTGATTGCTTCTAAGAACAAGCACGTGAATAAAAACAGAGGCGGTCATTATAAAACCATCCATTATTATTCCTGCCGGTATTACAGAAAATCAGCTGGGAGGGCGTGCGGCTTTAAGCACACATATAATCAGGCGAAGATTGATTCTGCAGTTTATGAGATTGTAAGCAATCTTGGCACTCATCCGGCATTTGAGGAAGTGATGGCTAAGGCTTATGGCGGGGAGGAATCGGTTGAAGCCTATGAGAAGCGGATGAAGGCGATCAGAAAAGATCTGTACCATCAGGAACATGAGAAGAATCGACTTGGCGAGGAACTGGATAATCTGGATGTTTTATCGGATGATTACGATTCAGATTATGAAAGAATCCAGGATGAGATTGATGATATCTATGACAGGATAGAGTCACTGGAGCTATCGCTGAAGAAACTAAAGAAGAAATATGAGGAAGCGCAGAAGGGCATCCGATCGGTTGATGGCATCAGAACCATACTTCAGAACTTCGGGAAGTTTTTTGAAAAGATGACCTGTGAAGAGCAAAGAGAGCTGTACCGTCAGTTTATTGATCGTATTGAGGTTTATCCGGAAGAACAGGAAGACGGGAGAATCCTTAAAAGCATCTGGTTCCGCTTTCCGGTCAGATACGGTGAGAGTAATACCATTGAGACTTGGCTCCAGGCTGAAGGTAAGCCGGATGAAGAGATTGCCTTTGTCCTTGACTGTAGTGAGGTTCAGGTGACGGTGGCTGAGGCGAAAGCTACTTATGCAGAGATTCGGGCATATGTACTGGAGCATACCGGGATGAAGGTATCTTCACTCTATATTGCTCAGATTAAACGAAAATATGGCATTAATATAGGGATAGCTTACAACAAGCCGGAGAAAAATAAGAATCGGGTACCGATATGTCCGAAGGGAAAGGAACTAGCTATTATGGATGCTCTTAAGGCATTCAGGATGCTGACAGAAGATACAGAATATACGGAGGCGGCATTATGAAGAAGAAAAAGTTAAAATGTTATACCTACATCAGAGTATCTACATCGATGCAGGTGGAAGGGTACAGTCTGGAGGCTCAGAAAGAGCGGCTCAACAAGTTTGCGGACTTTCAGGGAATTGAGGTCGTCAGGGAATATTGCGATGCAGGAAAGTCCGGGAAGAACATTACCGGCAGACCGGAGTTTACGCAGATGTTGAATGATGTGGCTGAGGACCGTGACGGAGTAGATTTCATTCTGGTGTTCAAGCTGTCCAGGTTCGGAAGGAACGCGGCGGATGTGCTTAATTCCCTTCAGTACATACAGGATTTCGGTGTGAACCTGATCTGTGTGGAGGATGGAATAGACTCTTCAAAAGATTCTGGCAAGTTGACTATAACAGTTCTGTCCGCTGTTGCCGAAATAGAAAGAGAAAACATTCTGGTTCAGACGATGGAAGGGCGAAAGCAGAAGGCCAGAGAGGGCAAGTGGAACGGTGGACAGGCTCCATTTGGATATATACTGGACTCCAAGAACAGCACGCTGATCGTCAATTCGGAAGAGGCAGAGATCGTCAGGATCATCTTCAGTAAGTATATCAATGAGGGTATGGGTGCTGACAGTATTTGTGATTATCTGAACCAACACGGATATACCAAGAAGAAGCTTAAAAAGAATGAGTTGAACTACTTCGCCCGAAGCTTTATCATGAAGATCCTTGATAATCCTGTTTATGTCGGGAAAATCGCATACGGCAGGATTATGACGGAAAAGGTCAAAGGTAGCAGGGATGAATATAAGCGGGTCAGGGCTGATGATTATATGGTGATAGATGGAAAACATGAAGCCATCATTGATCAAGAAACATGGGAGGCTACAAGACTAAGGCGAAAAGAAACCGGCATCAAATGGGATAAGACTCACAGCCTTGATCACGAGCATATCCTATCGGGGCTTATCAAGTGTCCGATTTGCGGCACAGGGCTTGTCGGTACACTGCGGAGACGGAAGAACAAGAAATCCGGCGAGTACAAGGATGATTTCTATTACAAGTGCCTGCACAGGAAGAAGATTAATGAAACGCATTTCTGCAACTTTCGATTGGTGCTGAGTCAGGATGAGATCAATTATCAGGTGGAAGAAATCATCCTGGATATGGTAGCCGATCCGGATTTCAAGGATTACATGGTGAGAAAAATTGATGAAAAGGTGGATGTCTCATCATTGGAAGCGGAGAGGGAGCAGGTCAGAGAACAGCTTCGTCAGGTTATGGGAGCGAAGAAGAAACTGACGGAGATGCTGGATCGACTGGATGTAAGTGATAAACATTATGACCGGAAGTATCAGGATATGCACGACAGGTTGGATATCCTGTATGACCGTATATCAGAGTTGGAGGACATGGTAGCTGATATTGAGGCGAAGATCAGTGGGGCCT
>CAYOSJ010000093.1:0-8704 GCA_964406595.1 uncultured Dorea sp. | reverse complement strand
AGAGCAATTGAAGAAGCTGGAATTCCTACAATTATTATTGCAGCTCTTCCACCAGTTGTTCGTCAGACTGGTACTCCTCGTGCAGTTGCTCCATTGGTACCTATGGGTGCTAATGCAGGTGGACCGCACAATGTTGAACAGCAGACACAGATTGTGAAAGCAACTCTTGAGCAGTTAGTAGAGATCCAGACACCTGGAAAGATCGTACCACTGCCATTCGAGTATGTAGCAAAGATCTAATAAAGTGGTTCATAAGAGGGCAGATGTTTTCATCTGCCCTCTTTAAGAATAAGCAAGCGTTTGATAACCTATGGAGGTGAAAAGATGGCTGATGAAATAAAAGACTTAAGACGTCTTGTGATCAAAGCATTCCATATAACGGATGTAGAATGGGGCGAGCACAACGATATAACTGTAGATGGGCATCTGACAGTCAGCAAAGAGATGCTTAGTGATCTTGTGGCAGAAGAGGAACATATCGAAAAAATTGATGTTCAGATTATTAAGCCGGGCGATCATGACCGTTGGACAAATACAATTATGGATATTGTTCCGATTTCTACAAAGGTATTGGGAAAATTAGGAGAAGGTATTACACATACAGTTACCGGAGTATACGTTATGCTCACGGGTGTGGACGTAAATGGGAAACAGTGCCATGAATTTGGCTCTTCAGAAGGAAATTTGAAAGATCAGTTATATCTGAACCGGGCAGGTACGCCGGGAGATAATGATTATATCATTTCGTTTGATGTAACTCTGGCTGCCGGAATGGGGCAGGAGAGACCGGGACCGACTGCGGCCCATCGTGCGTGCGATAAGTTTATCCAGACTTATCGAGACAAACTGAAAAAATTCAAAGGTGATAAATGTACAGAGCGTCATGAATATCATGATATTGTAAGACCGGGAAAGAAACGTGTCCTGATCATCAAACAAGTTGCGGGGCAGGGCGCGATGTATGATACACATTTGTTTGCAAAAGAGCCTTCCGGTGTGGAAGGTGGAAAGTCAATTATTGATATGGGTAATATGCCGGTGATCCTGACCCCGAATGAGTATCGAGACGGCATTATCCGTTCTATGCAGTAGGAGGTGTGAGATATGGGTATTGGACCATCAACAAAAGAAACATCCCTGCACCATTTCAGAGATCCGCTTCTTGAGGTAGTTGCAGAAGACACAGATCTTGATCTGATGGGGGTTATGCTTGTAGGTTCTCCTGACGGTAATGAAGATAAGATGCTCGTAGGTACGAGAGCGGCTGTGTGGGCAGAGTGTATGCGTGCGGACGGCGTGATCATTTCCTGTGACGGCTGGGGAAACAGCCATGTAGATTATACAAATACAATTGAACAGATCGGGACAAGAGGGATTCCGGTAACAGGGATCACATTTAACGGTACAGTTGCTCAGTTTGTGGTTACAAATGATTACCTTGATGCGATCGTTGATATTAACAAGAGTGAATCAGGAGAAGAGACAAATATCGTTGGAGAGAACAATATGGACCGTGTAGACTGTCTGAAAGCGAAAGCACTTCTGAAACTCAAGATGAGAAAAAAAGAAGGTCAATAAACTGCCTCCGTGAATAGATGTTAAGGAGGACGAAAGTTGGAGATGGAAAACAGGGAACAGCAGGTGACTGTTGATCCGAAAAAAAATAAGTATGTAGTAAATATGAAACGTGACACAAAGATGATGAGAACGTTCGTTAGTTTTACGAATCGTGTGAAACATCCAAGAGTAACGTTTAATCTGTTTCTTGTCGGCGCAATGCTGGTGGCGCTTCCGCTTGTAAATAAAGAGATTGCGCTTCCGGGAGTCATTATCGGTTATGGAATGGGAACACTTCTGCTTTTGATGGCATTCTTTCGTTATGATCTTTCCGTAATGTTAATGAAAGGAAATCCTGAAGTTAAGGAGAATGAGATCATTACCTATCTGTTTGGCAATAGTGGCATACGTGCAAGGCACGATAAAGAAACAGAAAGCATGGGTTACTACAAAGATGTTTATCGCGTCTGGGAGGATGAGCGGCACTTCTATATAGGACTGGAGAGCGAAGATCTTCTGATCCTTCCGAAGACGGGATTTGAAGAGGGAGATCCGGCGACATTCCTTGATTTTATCTTGGATAAGAGCGGTGCAGATTACAGGTGGCAGCCGGCGAAATTTATGAATATCTGTAAAGATAAGATAAAAAAATTAAAAATGAAAATGTTGGAAGTCGGACAGAATCTTCCGGAAGAAAAAAACAAGAAATAAAGAAAACGGACCGTAATCTGATCATATCAGACGGTCCGTTTTTTGAATAAAATAGAGGCTGTATTATTTTATACAACCTCTATTATGTATTCTTTATTCAGTTATGATTTCTACGCTTTTATTGATTAAGCAGCAGAACCTTTCTTGATAGCATCATGAAGGTATAAGAATGCTGTAAAGTAAACGACTACAACGATAACTTTTGTAAGTACGTCAAGTGGTAAGCTCTTTACGAATGCGTATGCTACATATACACCAGCAGCTCCGAAGATTGCCTGTGTAAGAGAAGCAACCATGTCGTAACGTCCCTCAGCGATAAACTTAGGACCATTACCAAACGCCATCAGATATGCACAAGATCCCATCATAGCAGGGAAAGCACATCCTGCGTTCATTCCTAATGCAAGAACCATAGCCATACAAGGTGCGTAAAGACCTACACCGATACTCATAAGAGCGCCAAAGATGAAGTTACCAACAACTGCGACTACAAGTTTAGCACCGCGTAATCCAAGCGCTTCACCCTCTGTACCAAATGGACCAACGCCAAGGTTTTTCATAAGAACTACAGTTGCAAGAAGGAAAAGTCCTACGAAAAGTGCGTAACGAACTTTTTTTCTGTCAAACTTAGATACGATACCAGCCATAAGGATGGAACCTAATACGGAAGCAACAAGCATCAGTACCAGTGTAAGGATATCCATTTCTACAAAACCAAAGAATAAGAAAGCCTCAACACATACAGGAACTGTATCGCCAACGTTCAGTGTACCAGGAACAAGTACATCGTCAACTGCTTTTGTTAATTTGAAAGCTGCAGATGATGGTGCGAATGATCCGATACCGAGAGTATCAAGGAAGTTAGCAACAAATCCTACGATTGCAGTTACGATAGCGTGTTTCTTCTGCTCCTGCCACTGCTCTTCACCGGTCATTCCGATCACAGGATCTTTTTCCGGATTCGCGCGGAGCTGTTTGTTCTTTCTGAGCATAAGAACGAGGTTCAGGATAATACCGATTACGCATAATCCCTTCATAATGTACATTGCCATAAAAACATCCCTCCAGATTCATTAAATTATTAAATTGTAATGTACCAAAGTATACATATTAAAAAGTATCAAACTACAAACACCCCGATTTATTGTAAAATTTGATAAATATGTATGCTCTCTTCTTATTCTAGCAGTAAAATAGTTAAAAGTCAATCAAAGTATATAAAAAAAGCACGCCTCTGCGTGCTTTTTTTATGATAATTATACATGATTAATTTTGTTTTTTTACATCGTGGAAGAAAAGTATTGCACAGATAACCATAACAACACATACAAGATATGTAAGTAATGTAAGTGGAAGTGATGTTACGATAAAACCTGCGATCAGTACGCCGATTGCTCCACTGATGATCATCGGGATCGTTGCAGCTCTCTGGTATTTGCCTTCTTTGATAAATGCGATACCACAGGCAGGGCACAGGTATGCACAGGAGCCCATCATGATCGGGAATGCGACATCTGCGCTCATGCCAAGCAGAAGAACAAGCGCCATACATGGAGCGTAAAGTCCGATACCTGCTGTCATAAGAACACCGAGGATAAAGTTACCGATAACGCCTGCAACTAAAAGCATACCTGACAGACCGGTAGAAGTACCGATGATACCGAAAGGTCCTACTCCGTTGATCTTACATAAGGTGACCGCTGCTACGATCAGAAGAGCGACGCCCATAACGAGACGGATCTTCATGATATCCAGTTTGGAAATGATCTTAGCGCCAATAACAGAACCGACGATGGAAGAGCCGATCATAAGAACCAGTGTGATAGGTTCTACTTCAATCTTTGTCATAAAGATCGTTGCCTCTACGCAGATCGGGATGCCGAAAGCAACATTCAAAGTGCCGGGGATCAGATCGTCGGAGATGGCTTTGTTGAATTTCCATGCAGAAGTAGCAATAGCATAACTTCCGATACCTAATGTATCAAAAAAGTTGGCTACGCCGCTGACAAGGATGTTGAAGCCCATTTTGCTCTTGTCAAGTTCATTTTTGTGGGCAATGACATCTCTTACCAGTATTACGAAGAATACGGCGGCAAGCGCCCACATGATGATCAATAAAATAGTTGCAGTACTCATAATCATACCTCTTTTCTTAAATAAAAATTTTAAAAATAAAAAATGCTCACCATATACCCGGGAGAGCATTTCGTATTTAAAACCTCTTCTTTATTATAAAGGATTGTGAAAGAACTGTCAATAAAGAAATCAACGCACACCCGCTTTGCAAGGCGGATGTGTGTTGATCATGTATCATATCTAGTCGGCATCAGGAGATGTGGCTTTATCAAATATTTCAAGAGCTTCTGCATTTGGACTTTCGGTAAATTTGGCTACCAGTACTGCTACAATAAGGCTTGCAAAGAATCCTGGTACGATTTCGAATACGCCGGTAGAAGCGGTAAGACCTGTCAAAAGCCAGCCGAGGTCAACTGCAAATCCGGTGATAACACCTGCGATAGCGCCTTTGTAGTTGAACCTTCTCCAGAAAAGTGACAGAAGAATTGTTGGTCCAAAGGAAGCGCCGAATGCTCCCCATGCATTTTCTACCATGTTCATGATCGCCTGGGCGCCGGAACCTTTGGAACTGGCAATTACAAAAGCAATTGCAGAAAGGATCAGGACCAGGATACGGCCTACCATCAGAGTCTCTTTCTCAGATGCTTCCTTGCGGAAGAATGGTTTGTACAGGTCAGCCGTAAATGAACTGGATGCTACAAGCAACTGAGAGTCCGCGGTTGAAATAGATGCTGCGATAATAGCAGCAAGCAAAAGTCCGCAGATGGCTGCCGGGAAGAATTTACGCGACATAACGATAAATACCATGCTTTGAGTTCCTGTGGTGAGAAGTTCCTCGCCTACGATCATTCTTCCGAAATAAGCAACCATTACAGTAGAAAACAGTGAAATGACTACCCATATAATGGCAACAACGGAAGATTTTTTGATCATAGAAGGTTTCTCGATCGACATAAATCTTACCAAAATGTGAGGCATACCGAAGTATCCAAGTCCCCAGCCAAGACCGGTAATGATCTCAGGAAGACTTGAACTGAAGATTCCACCACCAAATGAACATTGCGTAACTGCACCGGAAGCAGCGTCCGTATATTCGTATACAGTCGTAAGTGCTGCGGGGTCAAGCAATGAACGGTAACCAAAAAATACAACCAGCGGAACTAACATCAGAGCGATCATCATCAGCAGGCCCTGGAAAAAGTCCGTCCAGCATACTGCAGTAAATCCTCCGAAGAATGTGTATGCAACAATAATGACCAAAAATGCGATCATTGCAGCATTCGTAGAGATGTTCGGAAACAATGCACCAAATACAGTAGTACCGGCTACAAGAGCTGATGCTACATAGATTGTATAGGCAAACAAGAAGATCAGTGCACATACGAGTTGGAGAATCTTTGAATCAACTGCAAATCTGTTCGTCAGATACTGTGGGACAGTGATGGCATCATTAGCAGCCTTGGAAAATGTACGAAGTCTTTTTGCGCATAAAATCCAGTTCGCGGCTGTACCGAGTGCTAGGCCAATGCCGATCCACATCTGGCCGAAACCGAATGCCAGGATCGAACCCGGAAGTCCCATTAAAAGCCAGGCTGACATATCGGAAGCCTGGGCAGATAAGGCCGTTACCCAAGGTCCCATGGAACGTCCTCCAAGGAAAAAGTCTTCCGAATCCTTGTTCGTTCCATTGAAGTAGAATGCCAATGCTACTCCAAGAAGTATAATGAAATATGCTGCAAAAGTGATAATTTCCCAATTCATAGATATCCCTCCCTCTTTTTTGAAATTGAGCTTACCATTATTATAAACTTATACAGCCTGAAAAGCAAGAAATATATTAGAGAATCTTATCTCGACATTATATTTTCTTATACAAAACTTAAAATAAAAAAAGAAATTTTAATCATCCAGCAAAAAATCCTTTGCATATTTCAGAAATTCCCGGGAGGCAGGGGATAATTCTTTGTGGGACGAGAAAGCAAGTCCCAGTTGCCGGTATGCCTTTGGGACAAGCGGGCGTGTTTCGAAATTACCGCTGTATCCCCTGAGAAGAAGTCCTGGAAGAATAGCAAGTCCCAATTCTTGCTCCACCATGGAGATGGAACTGAATTCGTTGACTGTAATATAACGGATATCCGGCTGGACCTTATATTCTCTTAATATCCGGTGTACGTCGCTCCCGGGTGTGTACTCCGTGATAACGAATGGAGTGTCCTGGAACATTTTCAGCGGAATCTCTTTATATGCCGTGAAAGGATGATCCTTTGGAAGGACTGCAAACAGTTCGTCATTCATAACGGGGAGAAATTGATAATTCTGTCCTTTCTGATAACTGATAAATCCGATGTCTACCCGGCGTTCCTGGATCCAGTCGGCAAGTTCGCCTTCCACGCCTTCTACGATCTTAAAATGTATATAGGGGTGTGTTTCTTTGAATTCCCGGATGATCTTGGGTATCCAGTGGATAGAACAACTGAGATAAGTGCCTATTTTAATCGTGCCTACCTGGGCGCCCTTTAAAGAAGCAATTTCCTGGCGGATCACTTCGTCTGCATTTAATAAAGAGCGGACGGCAGGAACCAACGCCTTCGCATCTGCAGTTAAAGACATGCCGTGGCTATCCTTTATAAATAAGGAAAAACCAACTTCTTTTTCCAATGCTTTCATCATCTGTGTAACACCTGACTGGGTATACCCCAGTTCTTCGCCTGCCCGTGTAAAACTTCCGTGATCATCCACGGCGAGCATGACACGCCATTTCTTAATATCCATAAACTCAACTCCTTCTGTGAATAAAACCCAATATTATCATTTGTGATTTTAATACTAACGAAAAAAAGAGGACAATACAAGAGCGATCGCAGAAAAAAGAAAAAAGGATCAAGAAAAACTTTCCTGTATGGCAATTCTATGGTATATGTATTATAGGTACGAAAGAAAAAGCGGAAGGGGAACATTGTCCATGAATAAGAAACGATTGGCGGTTCAGTTTTTATTACTTATATTTCTGACTGCCGGAACGGCATTTGCACAGACGTTTGCGCTTAAGGCGAATATCGGAGTCTGTGCCTGTTGGGATGCGGTTGGACTTAATGTATATGAGATCTTTGGATTAAAAGTGGGAACGTTTAGTATGGTGATGCATATTACCTGCGTTCTGGTACAGTTCCTGGTACAGAGGAAGGAGTTTGGAATCTGGAAACTATTGCAGATTCCTTATGTAGTTGTATTCGGAAGTTTCCTGAATTTCTTTTATTATGATGTGATGACATTTGAACTGAACGGATACATTATGAAATTATTGTTCGTGGTGCTGGCGTATATCGGGCTTGCGCTGTTCCTTGGACCTTTGCTCCTTCTTAACCTGGTAAATATGCCGAGTGAAGCAATGTGTGTGGTTATCAGTGGAAAGTATGAGATTGATTATGCGAAGGTGCGGATCTCCCTGGATGCATTGTGTATCATTGCTTCTGTTATATTGACATTGGTCGGCGGTGTATCGCTGAAAGTAAGAGAGGGCACGATCATCGGCATGCTGATGCTGGGACCTCTTGAAAAAGTAAGCATGAATTTCTTCCGGCCATATATCATGAAACTGAAAATGAATGATTAATTTAGATATACCCGAAAAGGGTATATTTTTTTCTTGCTTTTCTTTAAAAATCATATTATATTTAATCTATCTTACGATTTCTGATAAATTAGAGATCCATGTACTGGAACTTCCCAAACTTTCAAAGTACAGATATCCGCAGACGGAACTCTTTCGGTGGGCGCAGTTTTTCGGCGCAAAGAGCAGAAAGGAGATTCAGATGTTAGCAGAAAAAGATGATTATATTCAGAAAGCATATCGCAGATTAGAAGAGATGAGCGTAGACGAAGAAAAACGATGGGAATATGAAGCAAGGCAAAAAGCAATCCGTGATCATCGTCACATGATTGCCAGCGGAAGGCGCGAGGGAAGGCGTGAAGGCGTAGAGCAAATTAACTTATTGAACCAAAAATTACTTGCGGATGGACGAAACGACGATATGATAAGAGCATGCACGGACTTGAATTTCCAAAAGCAGCTTCTGGAGGAATATTCCATTACTGCTCCGGAAGAAGATAAGGATGAAACCGGTGGGATACCTCTTTAAAAAGGAAGATGTGCGCGGCTGGGCTCTCGTTTGCGTGGCTTGCGTGTATCGAAAAAAGTACAATATTTCTTAGAAAAGGCTTGCAAAAGCCTTTTTCTTCATATATAATAAAAAAGCTGTGACATTGATAGCGTTGAAGCGCGAGGTTGCCGCTGAGATGGCAGTTTTTCCGTGGATCGAATGTCAAGTTAGGAAACTGGAGACAAGTCACTGTACGAAAC
>CAYOSJ010000092.1:0-9132 GCA_964406595.1 uncultured Dorea sp. | reverse complement strand
AAGAAAACGCAGCTTAAATAAAAGTCTGTTTGATTTCACATATCCCTTTGATTTTTTGCGCCCAAAAATAATAATCCATCTTAGAAATAGAGATACCCCGCGGAATATGCCAGTGCTGAGAAGCACGCATTTCCGCGGGGTATCTCTATTTCTCTTTAAAATTGGTAGAAATCGGCATTAGCCGATTTCCCCCTTTTGATATTGAAAATATAAATAAATAAGTCTATATATAAATATAATCAATTTGACATGGGGGGGGGGTAATTATAAAATTGACATGTATTGTGGTCAAATGCTAATAGGTAGAAGTTCAACTGATAACTTAAGTAGGTAGTTTCAATGATTAGATATATAGGTAAAAGAGTTTTAAAAATTATACCGGTTTTGCTGGTTGTGACAGTGATTTCGTTTTTTGTTACACATTTGATGCCAGGAGATCCGGTTAAATTATTGTTAGGAGATCATGCATCAAAAGAACAGATATTAAGTATGCAACAACAGTTAAATCTGGATAAACCATTGTTAGTTCAATTTGGAATATGGTTTATGAATTTGTTACATGGGGACTTGGGAGAGTCTCTTTTTGGCAATCAGCCTGTATTACAGATGATAATAACAAGAATGGAACCAACTGTTTTATTGGCTGTTTATGGGCAGGTTGTGGGGATGTTTATTGGTATTTCATTAGGAATTATTGCAGCGTTTAATCATGGAAAATGGGCAGATAAGCTTTCAATTGCTATTTCGCTTGCCGGTATTTCAGCTCCCAGTTTCTGGGTTGCAATCATGATGATAGAGATATTTGCGGTGAAATTGGGATGGTTACCGGTGTGTGGATATAAAACAATAGCAGAGGTAGGACTGATCGATACGTTAAAATATCTTGTGTTACCAGGAACTACAATTGCATTTATGCAGTGCGGACAAATTGCCAGAATGACTAGAAGTGCAATGTTAGATATTTTGAATAAAGAATATTTAAGAACTGCCAGGGCAAAAGGAGTACCGGAAAAAGTTGTCATTATGAAACATGCATTAAAAAATGCGATGCTTCCTATTATTACAGTTTCTGGTTTTAGTCTTGCGGTGTTATTAGGTGGAACATGGATTGTGGAGACTATTTTCAATATTCCGGGGACGGGGAATATGGCAATTAACGCTATTATGAGAAGAGATTATCCATTAATTCAGGGGTCTATGATATTTATTGCAACAATTTATCTTTTGGTGAATTTGTTGGTTGACATATTATATTGTGTGTTTGATCCGAAAGTAAGGTATCAATATGAAGAAGAAGGTAAATAAAAAGAAACGTAACATATTTTTAATTGTTGGAATCATTATTGTTTTGAGTGCTGTTTTTATAGCAGTTTTTTGTCCTGTTATAACAAAGTATGATCCGATTGGTGTGGAAGTAAAAGATAGGATTACAGCCCCATCTGTACAACATAAGCTTGGAACAGATGAAATGGGAAGAGATGTTTTGAGCAGAATGTTTTTTGGGGTGCGAGCATCTATGATTATTGGTCTTTCTGTTGCGGTTTTGAGTACAGTGGCGGGTATTATTGTAGGTGTTATGGCTGGTTATTACAAAAAAGTAGATAACATACTAATGCGAATTTTAGATGGTATCATGGCATTCCCATCTATTATTATTGCCATTGCTTTGGCGGGCATTTTAGGGACAGGAAAAGTTAATATTATCATAGCACTTTCAGTAGCATATTTCCCTACAATGGCACGGATTGTGAGAAGTTCGGTTCTTTCGTTGAGAGAGATTGAATATGTTCAGTCGGTTAAAGTGGTTGGAGCCAGTGATGCGTATATTATCATTCATCATATTATTCCCAATATTCTTTCACCGATTATTGTGCAAATGACTTTTATTTTTGCTCTTGCGGTGTTTGATGAAGCAGCATTAAGTTATCTGGGTGTAGGGATTCAGGCTCCGGAGCCTAGTCTTGGAGGTATGGTTAGTGATGCCAGAAAATATATGTCAGTGGCTCCATGGACCATTCTGTACCCAGGTCTGATGATTGCATATATTGTATTGGGATTGAATCTTTTGGGAGATGGTCTGAGGGATTATTTTGACCCGAAGTTAACTGAAAAATAGCAGGTGATTACAGTGGAAAAAGTATTAGAAGTAAATAATCTCAATATTGGTATTTACAGAAAAGGTATGAGTTGTTCTGTGGTAAATGATTTGTCTTTTTCTATTAATGAGGGGGAGACGTTGGGAATAGTGGGAGAGTCAGGATGCGGAAAGACCGTGACCGCATTAAGCATCATGAGACTCCTTCCAAATAATATTGAAATTACATCCGGCAATATTCTTTTTAAAGACAGCGACTTGCTGGAAAAGACAGATAAAGAAATTAGAAGAATATGCGGTAAAGATATTGGTATGGTTTTTCAAGAGCCAATGACTTCGTTGAATCCTCTGTTAACCATTGAAGAACAGATAGGAGAAAGTTTGAAATACCATTTGGGATATGACAGACAACAGAGAAGGACAAGGATATTGGAACTTTTAGGACAGGTGGGAATATCTTATCCGGAGAAAAGAATACGTCAGTACCCCCATGAATTTTCGGGAGGAATGAGACAAAGGGTGATGATTGCAATGGCTCTTGCATGTAATCCGAAGCTGATTATTGCAGATGAGCCGACAACGGCATTAGATGTAACGGTACAGGCCCAGATTATTCAACTGATTCGTAATTTAAAAAAACAATATCATAACTCGCTGCTTCTGATCACGCATAACTGGGGAATAATTGCGGAACTTGCTGATAAAGTATTAGTTATGTATGCAGGAGAAGCGGTTGAGATTGGAACTGTGAGTAGTATTTTTAAACAGCCGCTTCATCCGTATACAAATGCATTATTAGAGGCGGTTGAGCAATTGAATGAGGGGACAGATAGGCTGAAAACAGTTCCTGGGGCAGTTCCACAGCCGGGTGAGAAACATTTGGGGTGTAGATTTGCAGATAGGTGTGACTTCGCAAAGGTGTTGTGCAAGCAAAATCATCCTGAACTTTTACTCTGTAATGATGGGAGACAGATTAGGTGCTGGAAAGGAACGAAAGAATATGCTGAAAGTAAATAATCTTACCAAGGTCTTTTCTCTTGAAAAGAGTATCTTTTCAAAAGAGCGTAATTCTTTTAAAGCCGTAAATGAAGTGTGTTTGAATATTAAAGAAGGAGAAATATTCTCCATTGTAGGAGAGTCCGGAAGCGGAAAATCCACATTAGGAAAAATGATTGTCGGTTTGTTGAAGCCAGATGCAGGCGAAATATTCTTTGAAGGAAAAAATATCCGTAATTTATCAGGAAAAGAATTAAAAAAGATTAGAGAAAATATTCAGATTGTATTTCAGGATCCATATGCGTCATTGAACCCTAAGATGAAAATTGAAAAAATTCTGATTGAGCCATTACTTGTACATAAACGAGGTGATAAGGCATATTGCAGAAAAAAAGCAGAAGAAGTCATTCAGACAGTAGGTTTGAAAGTAGAGGATTTAAAAAGATATCCTCATGAATTTTCAGGAGGTCAGAGACAGAGAATCTGTATTGCAAGAGCAATTATCCTAGAACCGAAATTGTTGGTGTGTGATGAAGCTGTTTCAGCGTTAGATGTGCTTGTGCAGACACAGATTATTAATCTATTAAAAGAATTGCAGGAGAAATATCATATGGCATACATATTTATTTCTCATGATCTGGCAGTTGTGAGATATATTAGTAATCGTATAGGGGTTATGTATGCTGGAGAATTGGTGGAGTATGGAGAGAAACAACAGATTTTTGAAAACCCAACGCATCCTTATACAAAACTTCTTATTTCTTCGATTCCTTCAGTTGATCCTGAAAATATCGATGAAAAAGCAGAAATCACAACTAAAAAAGATGGTGATATATCAAACTCAGGTTGGTGTCCGTTTTCTTCCAGGTGTGAAGAGTTTTCCGATTATTGTATGAGTTATCATCATGAATATTTTGAAGTTGAAAAGAATCATTTTGCAATGTGCTGCAATAGCAGAAGATGACGAAGGAATGGTTACACCATTTGTCTTAAGACAAAGAAAGTAACTAAATATATAAATTAAGAGAGGAAAATAAGATGAAAAAAAGAGTACTTAGTGTAATTGCTTTACTTCTTTCTTTGGCTATGTTTGTAGTGGGATGTAGTTCAGGAAGTAAGAGTGAAGAAAGTGCAGAAAAGGCAGAGAGTGCAGGTGACAAGAGTGGAGCAATTACTGTTGCTTACAAAGCTGCACCACCAAATCTTGACAATGATCAATCCACAGACTGGACAGTTACTGCTGTAATGAATCACGTATATGAAGGGCTGTATGAGTTTAATGCTTCCAGTGAAGCAGTGCCTCATTTGGCTAAATCATGTGACATCGAAAACGATGGTAAAACATATGTTTTTCATTTAAGAGAAGGTGTGCTTTTCCATGATGGTTCAGAAATGAAAGCAGAAGATGTAAAAGCATCCTTTGACAGATGGTTTGCTGTAAATGAGATGGGAATTTCTGTGAGTGAATATGTGGATAGCGTAGATGTTGTTGACGATTATACTGTTTCTGTAAAATTGAACAGTGTATATGCACCATTCCTTAACGTTATCGCATCACTTACATCAAATCAGAAGATGGTTGTAAGACCAGCATCTTTGATTGAAAAATATGGTAACGATGTTCTGGAAGAACACATTGGAACAGGTCCATACAAATTTGACAGCTGGGTTCCGGATGCAAGTGTGAAACTGGTAAAATTTGATGATTATGTTCCGGTTGAAGGTGAAGCTTCAGGACTTGCAGGAGAAAGAGTTGCATATGCAAACGAGATTAACATTCAGTTTGTAACAGATGAATCTGTACGTGTATCTGGATTAGAGACTGGAGAGTTTATGTTTGCTGAGGAAATTTCTCAGGATAAGTACAGTCAGGTTGAAAGTTCTGAAAATACAGTTCCGCAAATTATGGATTCTGATGTTGAAGGTATGTTGACATTTAACTGTGGTGCTGCACCGTTTGACGATTTGAATGCACGTAAAGCAGTTGCAATTGGACTTGACCTTGAAGAACTGGGTACTGCTCAGATTGGTGATGAAAATTTCTGGAGTCTTGACGGATGTCTGTTTGATAAATCTACAGTTTGGTATGATGAAAAGGCTGGAGAAGGCGTTTATGCTAAAAATGATTTAGAACTGGCAAAAGAGTATCTTGCAAAATCAGATTATAATGGTGAACCGGTTGTTATTGTACAGGGAAAAGATGACAATGTAGAGAGCCAGGGTGCTGAAGATTTAAGATCACAGTTAGAGAAGATTGGATTTAATGTAGAGGTTGAACTGTATGACCGTGCAACAGTTATGGAGAAACGTTCTCAGAAAGAAGGATGGGCAATTCATCTGGCTTACTTTAGTGTATGGAATGCTGATCCACAGGTTTGGGGTGCATGGGTAGGAACAAATGGATGGATCACAAACTGGGATGATGAAAATTCTAAGAAAATGGACGAAATCTTTGCAAAAATGTTAGTAGAGCTTGATCAGGATGCAAGATACAAACTTGTTCAGGATTGGTATAATACATTCTGGGAATATGTTCCATATGTAAAAACGATTGACTACAGTCGTATGAATGCTACAAACGCAAAACTTCAAGGATATGCAAATTATTGTCAGCCATTCTTCTGGAATACATGGGTGGAAGAATAATATAACTTTGTCGAATAAGTATAAGAGGAAATGAAAATTTCCTCTTATTTTTGCATGGAGGTTCTATGAAAACGAGTAATGTAAACAAAATAAAAAAGGTTTTAAAACTGGAACGTGAGATTATTGGGGTGAAATTTATTCACTACAAAGAGCAGTATGATGAAAATGAAGTTAAAGAGTATGGTTTAAGAACAACGTATTGCAATATGGTCAAGAGGGCGATGGAAGGATCTCACTTCAAACTTACAAAAGAAAATTTTTTTTGTGATTATGGAGCGTATGCACTTGGACTAAAAAAACCGGATATTAGTGTTGTAACAGGAAACAGTTATGCAGTTTGTGGGTTATACGAAAGTCATTCTATAGCAAGAAAGATCACGGAGGAGATGAAATATTTACAACATGAAGTGTATGGAGTAGAAATGGGTCCGCTGCAATACATGGAAAATGCGGATATAGTAATTATTGTGACAGAAGCAGTACAGGTCATGCGTGTTTTACAGGGATACGCATATAAGTTTGGGGTTCCGAAACATCTCTGTACAATAGGAAACCAGGCTGCATGTTCCGACTTAACATCAAAGCCATACTTCAATAATGATCTAAATATCTCGTTAATGTGTGAGGGTGCAAGAAAATATTTAAAATGTGCACCCGGAGAACTAGGTGTAGCTATGCCGATTAATCAATTCGATAGTGTTGCGGAAGGAATTATAATGACTGTAAATCCAGTTGCAAATAATAAAGAAAAAGATGAATTACTTTCCAGACTTGATACAGAAGATGAACTTGGGATAATTATTGATAAAGACACTGACTATGGTAAATGTTTGCAGGAATATGATGATTTTGTTCAAAGGGTAAAAAATGGTCAAGCAGAGTAAACTAATCGGACATTTACAGTGTATAGCATGTGTCATAGTATGGGGAAGTGCAACCGTATCAAGTAGAATAGCTTTAAATGTGTTATCGCCGGAGGAACTTCTGTTGTTTCGATTCCTGATAGGCTATATTACATTGTGGATAATATTACCAAAGCGTTTGAAATTAAATTCAATAAAAGAAGAATTACTATGTGTGTTATGCGGATTATGTGGTGTAACATTGTACTTCTATTTTCAAAATATAGCATTACTTTATACTGCAGCTTCAAGTGTTAGTATTATCAATGCTTTATCTCCGATGTTTACAGTGATTCTTGGGTTCATTATCACAAAAATGAAACCAGGAAAGTATTTTTTGATAGGATTTCTTATTTCCATGTTAGGAATTACATTGGTGATTTTTAATGGTAAAATTACGTTTGAAGGAAGTTTGAAAGGAAATGGTCTTGCACTTTTGGCATCTATAGTATGGGGGAGCTATTCAGTATTTGTAAAGCAATTGGAGAAATATCCAATAATAATTATTACCAGAAAAATTTTCTTTTATGGGATGTTGACAATGATCCCGATTGTATTATATGCAGGAGTGGATGTTTCTGTACAAGAATTGTTGATTCCAGATGTATATTTAAATGTGTTTTATATGGGATGTATAGCGTCAGCAACAGGATTCATTATTTGGAATAGTTCTGTAAAAATATTGGGATCTGTAAAAACAAGTTTATATTCATATGTTATTCCAATTGCTACGGTGGTGTTTTGTATTATTTTCTTACATGAGATGTTAACGCTACAGGGGGCAATCGGAGGTATCATTGCTCTTGCAGGATTATTGATTTCGCAAAAAGAATAATTATAGAAAGACCAATTATAAAACCGGACTTCATTTATTATTGAAGTCTGGTTTTTATGTTGGTGTATTATTGCAGTCAGAATGGGTATTCGTATTCAAAGGTGGCATGATTGGTTTTTAATGAAAAAAGAGTGCACCCACTTTTTCGAAACCGATAGAAAGCTTTGCAGGATATATTCTCATGAATTGTCCTTATCATTTCGCCGTTTGTCGGAGCTTTCAGTGGATGAGCTTCTTCCTCGAGGAGACAGACATCCAATTCCAGATCCCTCTGAAGAATCCGAAGCTTTCTGTTTTTGAGATGTACAAGTCTGGCGCCTAGGTAAGTAGCCAGCCTGTATTCTTTGCCCTCCCACAATATGCTGCCTATGATACCGGTAAAATGGATTCCCGCTATTGGAATGTCCGCTACGGATAACATCAAAGACCCTTGTGGAAAACAACATTGAGTCCATATATATTTTTCGGGAAATGATTGTCCACGGTCTCCTTCCCAGTATCCCTTGCCGTTCTTAAAAGAATATGCTTTATCTTTCCCGGAAAAAGTCCGATTTATTCTTGTCACCGATCATAATTGTTGTTATACTCAATCTGATGCTACCAATAGCGGGTATGCGGTTAGCCCTCTTTCAGAGGGACTGTGACCCTCTGTTTACATAGAAACCCTTTTAGGAAATTTTGTGCGAAAGAGGGTGTTGCCAATGTTGCCAATTGACAGTCTAATTGCAGGAATCAGTCTTGCTTTTACTGCATTCGGTCTTGGATATGCAATCGGAAGTAACGATAAATCACAAAAATAACCGCCCGGTCTGCAAAACGTAAGCGGTTATTTTTATAACTAATTTCATTTGTGGCTAACCGTGTATTCGGTAGCATCTTTTCTATACTTATTATATAGTTCTAGTTTTATTCTGTCAATTTTTATTTTGAACCTCGAGAAATTGTATCAAGTTGTCTTTCCCATCCATTACGCTCGGGTCTTTGACACTTATATTTTAGAAATGTTATAAAGAATCCTTTATTTAACAAAACATAGGACTGTAAAACTTTGCAGTACCCATAATTAGGTAGTGTAAAGTAGCCTATGAAAAATTGGAGCTGAAAAAATGGCTCCATTGGAACCTTGAAAATTGCAGATATATTAGTTTTCGGCGGTGTACGCCACCCTTGACGGCTCACTAAAATAATGCTCTGAATGTCTTACCGACGGCGAAGAACTCAAGAACAGATAGGTTTCTCCGTCTGATTCACAGCATTGTAGCATTATTTTAGTGTGTCATCAAGGGCAAAGCCAGAACCAAGGGTTCTGGTGGCTGGATATTTACCTCCGGCTCGGAATCTAAGAACAGATAGAAGCTTCGCTCTGTTGTTTCAGGATTGCCTGCTGGCCAAGGTAGATGAGAAGTTGCCATTTGCCGGGCATGTTCCCAGCACCTTCTAGAAGTTCTACTTTGTTTAGTGGTTCTTTACCACCGGATTTTTCATGTGGGCGTAGGAAGTTGTAATAAGCGACCCAAAGGGAGACGCTGTGGACAGCGCCATCTTCTGTACCATAGCCGCAGGTTGTGCGGTAGGATTCCTTGAATGTGCGGTTCAGGCGTTCGATTGTTGAGCGGCAAATTCTCGTCACCATCAACAGCACTTTATCGTATCCCCAA
>CAYOSJ010000091.1:0-9192 GCA_964406595.1 uncultured Dorea sp. | reverse complement strand
CTTCTCCTTTTTGAATAAGTAATAGTATTGTTATTCTATAATTATATCTGCTCTGGTGGGGGGAGTCAAGATGAAAAAACACTTGAGTTTCCGCAGTTTATCCACAGAACCCTGATTTTCTATCGAATATTATAAACAACTTTTAAAAATTGCCCAAAATATAAGGAATCCTCTCCGTTTTTGTAGTAAAATTAAGGTGTCTAATCAAAACGATACTAAACAAATTCAGGAGGACTCCTTATGTTTAATTCTACATCAAATACTTATCAAATGAAACGGGGAATTTTAACTTTTTCAAATAAAATTTCCAGAAACCTCAAAAAACCGGAGAGAAAGTTTATCGCGGACATGAATTACGGCATGCTTTTTTCCGGCAGCTTCCTGCTTACGGACATCGCCCATCAGTTACATGAACCCTCCAGAAAGATCAATATCGTTGACCGTTTTTCCAAATATTTGTCAAAAGGCACTCCCAAAGATGCCCTGAGATCTTATCTTCTGCAGGTAAAAAAATGGTGCCCTGAGAATGTTTATAAAAAAAATACCATGTTACGGAAGCCACTGTTCTTACCAACAGCAGCCATCTGGTCAGCATCTTCTCTGAGATCCATTCCTCGAAGGAGAAAGATTTTTCTTCCATCAACACAGTGACTTTTTCTGCCATGGAGGCAGTCTTATTTAAAAAGGCAATTTGTTATGGACCGTGGTTATGATGGTAATAAAATGTTCCTCAAACTGGATTCCTTAGATCAGGATTATGTCATCCGCCTGACAGCAAAGCGTAAACTGATATACCACAACAAATGGGTATTTGCCACCGAACTACGCAACCGAAGAAAAGGCAAAGTGAGGCTTCCCCTTTTTATAAAGGGAACATGCATGAAGCCTATCTTTCCCACGTAAAAGTACAGATCACTGCTTCAAGGAAAGATATCTGTCTCGTTCTCGTTTACGGTATCACGGAACATCCTATGATGCTTGCAACAAACAGGAGATCAAGTCAAAAGAGGATGTGATAGCAGTTGCAAGGCTTTACTTTTCCCAATAGAAGATCGAAGAATATTTTCGTTGTAAGAAGCAGATGTTTCAATTCGAGAACTTCCGGGTACGGAAACTAAAGGCAATCAACGCATTAAATTTTTATATTACTTTGTGCATGGCATTTCTGAACCATATTTCTATGAAGTCAGAAACGAATGCCCTTAAGGTCGCTATCATACGGACAGCAAACCCGATCAAAGGAAAAATATCTTTCTGCTATTATCGGCTGGCAAAAGGTATCTCCGGCATACTTTCCTATGCAAGAGAGGATATCAGGCGCTGGTTCAGGACAAAGCGTCCGGCATACCGTCAACTCTGCCTCAGATTAATCATTTAAATTGAAATAAGAATATTCCTCCCAAAAGTCCGGTTCCGGTGGGGCTTATTAAGGTGTCTCTATTCACCGGGCTTCCCTTCTGTACTTCTCAAAAAATTGGGCAGACAGGTGCTTTGGGAAGATATATTCATTTTGAAATTACAATTTGCGGAAACTCAAGGAAAAACCCTTGAGTTTCCGTAGTGAACATAGTATTATCTGCCAAGTTATGATTGGCTGAATTACTTATAAACAATTAAATAACTTAAAAAATTTCTAATAAAATTATGTGAAACAAAAAATAAGAAAAGTGTTTATATTTCTTTAAAAAGTTCGATATTAAATATAGAGCAATTTTTAAATATGCTCTCATCAACAGGAGGAAATAACATGACAAATTTGCAAAAACAAGAAGTTGTGGCTTCTATAGAAATTTTGAAGGAAGCGCATGAAGAAATAAAGAGAACTTTAAAAAATAGAGACACTGTTACTGCTCAAAATATGTTAGCAGAGTGTCAGGAGGTTGCGGTAGCTCTTGGAGAATATATAGAAAAACTGGAAAATAAAGAACATACTACGATTTTTCAGTTGGAGGAATATTGTGAAGTTCTTTTTCAAATCTATGAAGAATTGGACGGCGGTCAATTTGATGAAGGGAAAATATATAAAAAACTCAGAAAACAGTTGATTAAAATGGAAAATAGTGCAAAACATGATATATCTGTCCGGTTACAGATTGTATTTTTCCCATATAAAGCGTCTATGTGGGATAGTATGGAAAGTATTTATCTTGCTGCAAAGGCAGATGCAGATTGTGATGTATACTGTGTGCCGATACCATATTATGACTTGAACCTAGATCATAGCACGAGAAAGATGCATTACGAAATCGATGAATATCCAGACAATATTGAATTGACAGACTGGTGTTCTTATGATGTTGAGAACCAAAAACCAGATATCGTATATATTCATAATCCTTACGATAGTTATAATTATGTAACAAGTGTACATCCTAGGTATTATTCCGAAAACTTGAAAAAATATGTGGGTACACTTGTATATGTTCCTTATAACGTAACGGGGGGTTCGCTTGGGGAAATACACAGGCTACAACCGTCGTATTTTAATATGGATTACATAATTGCACAAAATGAAAATCAGAGACTGCTATATGATTCGAGAATATCCGATAAAGTAAAAGTATTTGGTTCCCCGAAATTTGATAAAGTTATCAATCAAGTTATTACGCAAGAAATGATTCCGGAAGAGTGGAGGTCTAAATTAAAGAATAGTGTATTTTTTTTGAACACAGGGATAGATGGACTACTAAAACACAACGAAGAAAGTTTGCTGAAAATTCAATATATTTTGAAAATAGCAGAGGAGGAAAATGTTACAATACTTTGGAGACCGCATCCTTTGCTGGAAGCTACGATTCGGTCTTTGCGTCCGCATCTTTGGAATTTGTATATGGAAACAATAGAAAAATTCCAAAGATATCAAAATGGTATTCTGGATTGTACTGGAAATGCAGAACTTGCCATAGGGCTTTCAGATGCTTATATTGGAGAAGATACCTCTTCGATTTCGCACATGTTTGGTGTGTTAGGGAAACCTCTTTTTTTTATTCGGCAGAGTATTAGGGAGGAAGTTAAAGGGATAGAACATATAGAACTTAGTTGCTGTACGGCAGATGTGGCAGATGGAGACATGATATGGGCTGTTGCTGCCAGTCGCAATGCTTTATTGAGAATCACAAGAGATGGGGTGGTTTGGGAAGTTTATGTTATTCCGAATGAAAGAGATGTAAGTAATTTATATAGTGATATTTTAATGAATGGGAATAAGTTGTATCTTGTTCCTTGCAATGCAAGTGAAATTGCAATATTTGATGTTTCAGAAAAAAAGTTTACGAAAATTTCTCTGAATGATTCAGGAAAGAAAGATAAATTTAATAAAGGTTATTTATACAAAGATAAGATTTATTTGGTTCCCCGCACGTATGAAAAAATGGTTATTTTACATTGTGACGAAGAGAAACTGTGTGATAACAGACTCGTCATAGATGAGTTGAAAAAAATAACAGAAATACCTGATGTTTTAGTTGAGTCTAACGGTTCACAACTTATAGGAGAGAAGTTGTATATTGCAGTGCCTGATAAGCCGTATGTTTTGGAATATAATGTGAAAACACAAGAAAACAGGAGGCATAAAATTCAAGGGGCTTCTGTTGGCTTCTGTTGTTTGGAAAAAGTTTCTGACAAAATAATTTTGGGAAGCATGACTGGAAGTGAATTGTTTGTTTGGGAGCCGTTGACCGGAAAAACAGAGAGTATTAAAGATTTTCCAGAGGGGTGGAAAACGGACGGGAGTCCATGTTTTGGAGATATTTTAGAATTGGGTGGAGATGCTTATATTTTTCCGCGTACGAATCGGGGGATCTTAAGATTATCAATGAAAGATTTGACCCTGACCATTTTGGAAAAGGACTTTCCGTTTTTCCCAGAGGAGAGAGAAGGCGCTTTCTTTACCCACGCTGACTATTTCCCCATGGTGACAAAATTAGTGGATGGAAGCGTAGTAGTACAAGATGCAAACGGACAAGGATTATCTGAATTTTATGCAGATGGTTCGTTTGAATGGAAACAGGTATGCCTTAGTGAGCAGGAGGAACTTTTGATATTAGGAAAACTGTTTTCAAAAATTGGAAAAAATTTGCCGTGGGGTATTTATGAAACAAGATATTCTTCTGTTCGGCGTTTTATTTCGTATATCCGGCAGGATCTGCATGATAAGGAATTACAGAAACAAGCCTTTTCAGACGTGGCGGTTAATCTTGACGGAACTGCGGGGAAAAAAATTCATGAATTTATGAGGAGGCAGCAATAATGAAAGTATATCCATTTAGTGATAAAAAAATTAAAAAATGGATAAAAGAAGGAAAGACCTTTTATTGTTTGGGAGCAGGGGAAAAGCTTCGTGCCCTCTGTACCCAAATAGATAATTTTGAGAATTACATTGCACGTATTGGGGACAATAACGAAAAAATTTGGGGAACCTGTTTTGCGACGCCGAATCGTGAGATTGAGATTGAAGACATCATGCAGATTACTCCTGCGGGGGGGAATTATGTGGTGTTGCTGATGACTTTTTTCGAGGATATTGTAAAACAACTTGAGGAATCCGATCGCTGGAAAGATACAGAGAAAGTTTATTTTTACCCGCGTAAGGAAGAACTTCATTATTATCATTTCCGTTGGTTATACAGTCGGTTAAAAATTAGGAAAAAAATTATTTTCAGAAGTGGTAATTATCAATATATTCCCGGATGGGATTATACGGATAATGCTAAAGCGTTGTTTGACTATATGATAAAAGAAGGCTATAATCAGGACTATCAAATGATCTGGTTGGTGCATGAACCGCATGATCACCCTGAAATTCATACATTTCATAATGTAAAAGCAATTTCTTATGAGTGGGCTGAGACAGGAAATCTGATTCAGAAAATACGTTATTATTATCATCTGCGTACAGCAGAGTATCTATTTTTTACAGATGCAATGCACTGGACAAGATTCTGCACAGAAGGTCAGATACGAGTTAATCTCTGGCATGGGAATGGATTTAAAGCAAAAAAGAATAAGACCGGTGCAAAGTTAGACTCGTATTTTGATTATACAACGGTTTCGGGACCTCTTTATCTAAAACTTCATGAGAAATATCTGGGGTGTTCGATAGATAAAATCTTCGATACAGGGTTGGCGAAGGAAGATTTGCTATTTTTACCGCCGGAAAAAGGTCTTGATGAAATTCTGCATATTCCAAAAGCCGGGAAATATATATTTTGGCTTCCGACTTTTCGTGTGACTGTGCAAGAACTGCAATCTCTGAATGAATATAAGATAGAATCGGTTACAGGGCTTCCTGTTTTGACTACAATGGAGAGAGTAGAGGAGTTAAATAGTATTTTAAAAGAATTAGATATTTCCTTGATCATCAAACTGCACCCGGTTCAGGAAAGTTCGGCTATCAGTAAACTTGCTCTTTCAAATATAAGAGTTTTATCTCATGTGGATATTGCGAAGACCGGTCTTCAGATTAATAGTCTGCTTGCGCTCTCCGATGGTCTGATCAGTGACTTTTCATCAGTGGCGGTCGATTATGTTCTTAGAGATAAGCCGTTGGCGTTTGTCTTAGAGGACAAAGAGTTATATGAAGAAAGCAGAGGATTTGTTTTTGAGCCATTGGAAGATTATCTTCCGGGAAAGGAACTTTATAATTATGAAGATATGAAGACTTTTTTAAGAAATGTAGCAAATGGGATAGATACTTCTGAGGAAAAACGTCATAAGATGTTGCCGCTCATGCATTCACATCAAGATGGAAACAGTTGTAAAAGGATTTTAGAACTTATAGGGTTAGGACACAAGGAGAATATCAAATGAAACTGACTTTATTGGAGAAGCAGGAGTTCACAGAGTATTTAAAGTACTATGGTTTTTTAAAATATTTGAAGAATAAGACATTTCTGATCACTGGAGCAGGCGGTATGACGGGGATGGGTATTATTAAATGGCTGTTGTTGGAAAATGAACTTTATGATGCACATATTAAGATTTATGCATCGACACGAAAGCCGGAGGAAATCCCCGAATATATAGAAGAAAGCGATCCAATCACATACTGCATGTTTGGCAAGGAGGCAGAGGTATTAAAAGATGTCTCGGTTGATTATATCATTCATGGCGCTGCACCCACTGCGAGAACTTTTTTTATTTCTCAACCGGTAGAGACGTTGCGGATTATTGTAGACGGGACAGAAAAACTGCTGGAATTGGCATGTGTTAAGAAGGGATGCCGTTTTTTGTACTTATCTTCTATGGACGTATATGGGACGGTGCGGTCAGAGTGTCCTGTTACGGAGGAATATGTCGGTGCAATTGACAGTATGAGCATCAGAAATGGTTATCCTCTTGGAAAAAAGGCAGGAGAATTCTTATGTCGTGCTTATCATGAAGAATATGGCGTAGATACAGTGATTTTGAGACCGGCTTCTATTCAGGGGCTTCTCCAACCTTATTGTGAAGAAAGGGCTTTTAATCAGATTTTACAGTGTATTGTAGAAAAGAAAGATTTGATATTGAAATCAGACGGATCTGTAAAGAAATGCTTTTTATACTCGCTGGACGCGGTTGCGGCTGTACTTACAGTGCTTCTGAAAGGAACAGGTGGAGAGGTATATAATGCGACAAACCCAGAAACATTTCTGTCATTAAAGGAACTGGCAGAACGAATTTTCTGTAGATACAGTCCAGAATGCAAGATTAGATTTGATATTCAGGATCAGAAAACAACCGGATATCTTCCAACATTTTCTTTTGTCCAGGATAATCAGAAACTGGAAAATATTGGCTGGAAACCGCTTAAGAAACCGGAGGATATTTACGGGGTCGATGTAAAAAGATTTTTAAACCAGGGAGGAGGGATTTTATGAAAATTGCTATAGGAGGAGACAGATGTGGATTTGAGTATAAATCAAAACTGATAGAGTATCTGGAGCAAAAGAATCATGAGGTAAGAGATGTGGGAACGTATGAATGTGTTCCTTCTGACAGTCCGGTATTTGCAGCAGATGTCAGTAAACTTGTAGCATCGGGAGAATGTGATTATGGCGTTTTAATCTGTGCAACAGGAACGGGTATTTCAATTGCTGCAAATAAAATAAAGGGAATTATGTGTGGCATTGGATATGATGATGAAGTAACAAGAAAAATGCGCGAGCATAATGATGCGAATGTTATTGCTTTTGGCGCAGCGCACATGAAATATGAAGATGTAGAGAGGCGTCTGGGAATATTTTTAGAGGCTGAATTTGTTGGAAAACATCATCGTATGCGAGTCGAACAGATTAAAGATTTAGAGGCAGGGAAAACGATTCATCAGTCACCGCTTCTGAATCAAGATTGGAGGAGTACGATTTAAGGAGGTGAAGATATGACCGTTGCAGATTATTTTATTGACTTTTTTATTGCAAACAAAGTAACAGATGTATATGGATATCAGGGTGGAATGATTGCGTATCTGTTTGATTCCATGGGACGTCGCCAGAAAGAGATTCATTATCATGTATGTGCCACGGAGCAAGGGGCTGCGCTTGCAGCATGTGGTTATGCACAGGCAAGTGGGAAAACAGGAGTGGTGCTGTCAACGAGCGGACCCGGATTTACAAATCTGTTGACTGGAATAGCAAATGCATGGTATGATTCAATACCACTTATTTGCATATCGGGACAGGTGAATACGAAAGATAAGCGCCGACAGTTGCCTGTGAGACAACTGGGATTTCAGGAAATACAGGCTCCGGAGATTGCTTCGTCCATTACAAAAGCAACCTATGAAATTGATACAGATACAGACATAGAGAGATGTCTGAAAGAGGCTTGGATTATGGCAGAAACTGGGAGAAAAGGACCGGTATTTCTTGAACTTCCGATTAATATCTGCCGGAATGAGATAGAAATTGAACGGGCGTTGCCTGTTACCATTAAGGGCGAAATCAGTAATATACAAGAACTTCCGTATTGTTTGTCAGAGTTGAGGAAGGCGGAAAAACCAGTTATAATCGCTGGTGCAGGTATCTGTCAGTCTGGTCTGCGCGAAGAGTTCCGAACGCTTGTGGAATTTCTTGGAATTCCAGTTATTACAACGCTTCCGGCAATGGATCTGTTACCTACAGATAGTTTGTATCGGGTTGGGTATCTGGGAGGGACAGCCCGAAGGGAAGCGGGAATTGTTTTAGCGGCAACTGATATGGTACTGACGATGGGAACCAGATTGTGTGCAAAACAGATTGGGTATCAGTTGGAGATGTTTGCACCTAGGGCAAAACTGGTTCGGGTGGATATTGATGAAAAGGAATTTGAACGGAAACTGAAGAAAGATGAAGTTCAGATTTTAGCAGATCTTGATAGTTTTATTCAGGGTTTTACAGCATTGGCAAAGAAGGAAAAACCTGCGTATGTACATGCAGATTGGGTTGAGACATGTAATGCCATGAAGAAATTATTAGAAAAAAGTGATGTGACATTTGGTAATCAGGCAGTACAAAAGTTAACGCAACTTCTTCCGGATGGTTTTAATATTACATTAGACGTAGGTAATAATATGATCTATGGGGCTCAGTCATCAGAAATTAAAGAACATACAAGGATCTTTGTTTCCGGAGGGCTTGGGGCAATGGGATATGCTCTTCCGGCAGCGGTTGGTGCAACTATTGGAAATGGTTATCCGACGTGCGTTATTTCTGGTGATGGTGGTATGCAGATGAATATACAGGAATTAAATATCATCAGTAAAAAGAAACTGCCAGTCAAAATATTTGTATTAAATAATCATGCGCTTGGACATATTTTGTTATTTCAAAAAGCATATTTAGAAGAACGCTATTATGCAACTGATGAAAAGAAGGGAGATTATTATTCTTGCGATTTTGCAAAGATTGCAGAGGCGTATGGAATGCAGGCATATAAACTGCGTGATATCGAAGATCTTGTTCGTTATAAATGTGTGTTGACAAGTAAGGAACCGGTACTTTTTGAATTGGAGTATGAGGATTGCCCGATTCTTCCCAATATACATGGTGGTTGTGATTGTTTAACTTCCGGACCAAAACTTGAAGAAGAGATAGTGCGTCAAATCAGAGAACTGGGTTTTCCCTTTTTGGAAAGTAATATTAAGCAATCGTAAGATATAGAAGAAATCATAATAGATATAGAAATAACTTCTCGGAATCTCAATGAATGAGATTCCAACTGAAAATTGACAACTGA
>CAYOSJ010000090.1:0-9321 GCA_964406595.1 uncultured Dorea sp. | reverse complement strand
TTTTATAGAAAAGAAACATAAAAAAGATAAGAATACAGGATATAATCTGAGAGATTACACTTGCCAGTGCGGCCCCTTCTTCTCGCATCTCAGGAAAAATCCATTTTCCAAAAATCAAAAGATAATTAAATCCCGTATTTAAGACCAGAGCAAAAACACTTGCATACAGCGGTAATACAGCCGCTTCCATACATCTAAGCATTATTGTCACAATGGAACTGACTGCCATCGGGAGAAAAGACATTGATGAAATCTGAAGATAATTTGCTGCCAACATTTTCGTTTCTTCATCTTTTGTATAAACTTCCATGATGTTTTCCGGAAATATAATACACACCAGCATAAATACTACTGCCAGTACAATGGATACTGCCATGTTAATGTAAAAACTTCTGCCTGCTGCTCTTTCATCTTTTCTGCCTATATACTGCGAGATCATAATTCCGGCTACAGATGCAATTGCAGCAAGAACCACCGAATAGAGAGAAATAAACTTTGCCCCCAGTCCGATTCCTGCAATGCTATGGCTTCCAAGTTGTCCAATCATCACCTGATCTATCACACTAAATGAAGATTGTAACAGAGACTGTACCGTTACCGGGAATGCTATTTTTAATACTGATTTTTCAAATGTTTCCTTTTTTTCCACCCTAAATAATCTCCCTGTTTCTATTTTGCACGCTATCACGCTCCACGAGTGAAACCGGTAATTTCACACTGGTACACTCTTCGTTTCCCTGCTTAAGATTCTGAAGAATCGAAACCGTTTTTTGTGCTCTTAAGCATACATCCTGTTTTACAGTCGTCAATCTTGGATTACAGAAATCACACAGAGGACTGTTATCAAAACCTACAACGGAAATCTCCTCCGGAACACATATCTGTCTCTCTTTAAGATACTGAATCAGTTCCATTGCATAAAAATCAGACATTGCAAAAACTGCCGTATATTTTCTGATCTCTGACTCCTTTTCTCTATAGAAACACAGCCTGTCCTCTGTCTGTATGGGAACTTTTAGGGCACTTACTGAATCTTCTCCCACAGCATCTGCACAACCCATCATACGTTCCAGATCCATACAGACAAAATTATCCGAAATACAAAGTATCTTTTCATGCCCCATCTGTTTCAGATAGTTTCCTACCTGATATCCTCCATCATAATCATCTATGGTCAGGTTACAGATTCTCTGCGTCTCCTTGAAAAAACCATCATATACAACAAAAGGTATGTGCATAGACTCTCGTAATTTCTTATAATCCTGTTCGCAAAAACCGATGATGACCAGTCCTTCCATATTCCACATTGATGCAAACCGCACAATGTCATCCAATTTTGCAGTAACCTTTATCATCATAAAGTAGCCTACGCGATCAATTTCCTTGGCTAATGCATTTATAGCAGCGGATATGAACCCATCCTCCAGCACGTGGCCTTCGTATTTTTCATGATCATTTATAACAACACCGATAATTTTCGAATTATTTTGCGCCAACAGAACAGCCGCCATACTTGGAATGTATTCCCGTTTTTCCACCAGTTCCTGAACTTTTTTTACAGTCTCATCTGAAATTTTTTTCGTCTTCCCATGAAGCACATTTGAGACGGTTGCTGTACTAAGTCCCAGTTCTTCGGCAATATCCACTATTCTGACTCGTTTATTTCCCATGATTCCTCACTTCCTTTGCTATGTATATTTTAATAAAAATACATCAACCTTTCAAAGGTTAAACACATAACCCCTCACAAAATAAGCCCTTTGTTTTTGTATATTTTGCATAATAATCTACTAATTTCTATATTATAGGCAGGTAATATAATTTTCGCAAAAAAAAGACAATCTATTTATAATCAAAATCAACTGTATTTTTTATATTTTTTAGTAAAATCCCCTGCGTTAAAGCCATCTATCTTTCATACCAAACTTAATTACCTGATTCTTTTTTTGTTCTGCTTGCAAAAATACTCTGAAGAACGATGAAGCCACAAAGTAACGCTGCAATGGAAATTTTTACCCACCATGAGGAAAGTGTTCCCTGGAACGTAATAAAGGATTCGATCGTACCTTTGATCAGCACACCAAACAAACTACCAAATACGTTACCTACGCCACCTGTTAAGAGCGTTCCTCCGATAACCGCTGATGCAATGGCGTCCATCTCAAGACCTTTCGCCTGCTCTACGAATCCGGAACAAGTATTGAGGCAGAATAAAACACCGCCGAGACTTGCTAAAAATCCGTCTAAAATGTAGGCTTTTAACTTTACGGTCTTTACGCTAAGACCCATAAGTAAGGCTGATTGTTCATTTCCACCGATAGCGTAGATAGAACGTCCGAATTTTGTATATTTCAACACAACAAAAATAATGACAAGTACAATAAATGCAATAATGACACTCGGGTAAATATAAGGATAGATCATTACACCTTTTCGATTGACATAACCTCCAAACGGAAGATAAATTTTGTATTTTGCCCACGAAAGAAACATTTCATTTTTGATACTGATCATATCCTGACTGATAATTGCAGTCATACCTCTTCCAAAGAACATTCCCGCAAGTGTTACAATGAACGGCTGAATATTCAGATAGGCGACAAGCCAGCCTTGAACAATTCCAAATACAATGCCGATTCCTAATACAATGGCAACTGCCGGGATAGCCCCGATCCCTTTATTTTCCATCATCCATGCAAGAAGCATACATGTCATAGCTACAACAGAACCGACAGAAATATCAATTCCACCTGTGATCATTACAACCGTAAGGCCTGCCGCAATAACAATCAGACCTGCATTAGAGATAAACAAATTCAGGAAGTTCTGTGTCTTACCAAATCCCTGCTCATTGAACAAAATCACGCCTGCCGCAAACATGATAAAGAACAGTGCAATTGTTATCATCAACAAGAATGTATTACTATTTAATTTCTTTTTGTTTTTCATCTTTATTGCACCTCACTTCCTGCTGTCTGTCTGGACATCCTAAAATTCTTTCTCATTCTTGCAAATCCAGGTGACTGAAGGGCTACGATGATGACTACAACAATCGCTTTATACACCGGGATCTGGTCCGCAGAAACTTTCATGGCATATAATGTCGTAGTAAGCGCCTGAATCGTATATGCACCAATAACGCTTCCCATTAATGAAAATTTGCCGCCTCCAAGAGAGTTTCCGCCAAGTGCTACTGCAAGAATCGCATCAAGTTCCATATTAAGACCAATGTTATTTGCATCGGCAGAGTAAATACGTGAACTTCCGATCAATCCGGCAATTCCTGCCAGGAAACCGCAAAACACATACGTAAGGAAAATAATCTTACTTGATTTTAAGCCTACCAGCCTGGATGCTTTTGCATTGATTCCGACGGATTGAATGTACATTCCAAGCGCCGTTTTCTTTAAAATGACCGCTACGATGATTACTACAATGATTGCCACAAATACCGGTGTCGGAAGAGGCACTCCTTTAATATTTGATCCTAATACCTTATATTCGTCTACACGTACGTATGTGATCTGTCCGTTTGTAACCAACTGTGCAATACCACGTCCTGCTGTAAATAAAATCAAAGTCGCGACCATTGGCTGAATCTTTAATTTTGCAACAAGGAATCCATTGAAGCATCCACAAAGAATTGAAACTGCAAGCGCTGCCAAAATTCCAAGAATATATGGATTCTGATATGCATTTACCGTCTGCTGTCCACCTGCTACCACATAGCAGCATACTGCTGCCACAACTGCCATGACCGCGCCGACAGAAATATCTGTTCCTGCGGAAGATGATACAACAAGTGTCATACCGACTGCAAGAATCACAAGTTCACTTGCCCTGTTGATAACATCAATAATACGTCCGTACAACATACCGTTTCTTATACTGATCTGAAAAAATTCAGGCGTCGTGATCAAGTTGATCAAAAGCACAATTACCAGACATACCAGCGGCAGAAATAAACGGTACTTCGTAATCTTTTTCATCTTTTCCATTATTTCGCACCTCCTGCAATTGCATTCATGATTGCTTCCTGTGACAACTCTTCCTCTGTCAGTTCCCCGACCTTTGAACCGTCACGAAGCACTGCCATACGGCTGCATGTACGAAGCATTTCTTCAATTTCAGAAGAAATGAAAATTACAGACATTCCTTCTTCTGCAAACTGTAATACAAGCTTCTGAATCTCCGTCTTTGTACCGATATCAATACCACGGGTAGGCTCGTCGAGAATAAGAAAATCAGGATCTGTCAGAAGCCATCTTCCCAAAATAACCTTCTGCTGGTTACCACCTGAGAGTTGTCTGATCGGAGTCTCTCTGTCCGCAGTCTTGATCTGAAGCATGTCGATGAACTTATCCGTAAACTCTTCCTGCTCTTTTCTGCTTAACAGTTTAAACATACCCTTCTTTGCCTGAAGTGCAATAATAATATTCTCACGCACAGACAGATCGGCAATGATACCTTCTTCCTTTCTGTTCTCCGGAAGATATGCCATTCCGCTCATCATCGCATCCAAAGGTGTCTTTACATTTAATTTCTTTCCTTTTACAAAAAGTTCTCCGCTGTCTGCTTTATCTGCACCATAGATGCTTCTTGCAAGTTCGGAACGTCCAGAGCCAAGAAGTCCCGTAAGACCAATGACTTCTCCTTTGCAGACCTGTAAGTCAAATGGTTTAATCGTTCCTTTATGTTCAAGTTGTTTTGCATCAATGATTATCTCACTATGATCAACAGAACTCTCTCCATCTTTCTTGATCGCTGCAAGATCATCAAAATCTTTCCCCATCATTTTCGCTACAAGTTGAACTCTCGGAAGTTCTTCTACTTTATATTCTCCCACAAGCGCACCATTCCTTAGAACCGTAATACGGTCGCAAACTGCATATACCTGCTCTAAGAAATGTGTAACGAAAATAATTCCTACTCCGCTTTCCTTCAATCGCCGCATAAGTGTGAATAATTTCTCAACTTCACCATCATCAAGAGATGATGTCGGCTCATCTAATATTAAAACCTTAGCTGACATATCAACAGCACGTGCAATCGCGATCATCTGTTGAATCGCTATAGAATATTTTTCAATCTCCAACGTTACATCAATATGTATATCAAGACTTTCTAATAATTCCTGTGATTTTTTTCTCATCGTTTTCCAGTCGATCATACCTGCCTTTTTTGGTTCTCTGCCGATAAAAAGGTTTTCAGCAACTGAAAGATTTGGACATAAATTTACTTCCTGGTATACGGTACTGATTCCGTTTACCTGTGCTTCCTGTGGTGATTTGTTAATAATCGCACTGTCAACACCATCAATTTTAATTTCTCCGCTCTCAAATTCCTCAACGCCTGTCAGCACCTTGATCAGCGTAGATTTACCCGCGCCATTTTCTCCCATCAATGCGTGGATCTCTCCTTTTCTAAGTGTAAAATCCACATTAGATAACGCCTTAACACCCGGGAAATTCTTGCTTATATTACGCATTGTCAATACAACATCTTGTTCCATCGTATTTCCCCTTTCCTAAAAAAAGGTGCGAGGTGGGAGTGACACCACTCCCAAAGCTCAACACCTTTCACCTCTTTATTACATGCTATACAATTCTATGTAATTCTTAGTATGCACGTTCTGCTTTGATTGCTTCAAGATCCATAGATGTATCGAAGTATTCTTCGTCAACATACTGAATCTTATCAACTTCTTCGCCAGCCTCTAATTTCTGGATGATCTCATCTACACGTGATCCGTGTAATGGGTTACACTCGAATGTTGCATTTAAGCCACCTGAGATCATAGCATCAAATGCTGCACTTACAGCATCGAAAGAAATAACGATGATGTCACCATCTGGTCCGCAAGTTTTTCCTGCTGCTTTGATAGCATCGATAGCGCCAAATGCTTCATTATCATTTTCACAAACTACAACATCAATGTCATCGTATGATTTTAAGAATGACTCCATAACTTCCTGACCTTTAGCCTGTGTAAATTCACCTGACTGCATTTCTAACATCTTCCAGTTAGAGTGCTCTTTTAAGATGTTTCCAAAACCTTCTGTACGTCCAACCTGAGCAGATGCACCGATTGTTCCCTGGATCGTTACGATGTTGATGTCTTCTTCTCCACGTCCCTGTCCTTCAAGGTAATCAGCTAACCAGTTACCAGCATCTTCACCTTCTTTAATGAAGTTACCGCCTACCCAGCACTCATATAAGGAATCATCTGATACGTCCATCATTCTGTCTGAAAGGATTACAGGGATCCCTGCTTCTTTTGCTTCTTCAAGAACTGCTTCCCAGCCTGTCTCAACAACCGGAGCAACTACGATATAGTCCACATCCTGCTGAATGAAACTTCTGATCGCCTTAATCTGGTTCTCCTGCTTCTGCTGTGCATCATCAAAGATCAATTTGTAGCCATTCTCTTCTGTAAATGTAGATTTGAATGACTCTGTGTTTGCAGTTCTCCAGTCAGACTCAGCGCCAACCTGTGCATAACCAACTGTGATCAGGCCATCTGCGCTGTCTTCTGCTGCTGCATCACCCTCTGCAGGCGCTGCTTCTTTGTTTCCGCAGCCAACTAACATCGTTCCTACCATTGCTGCACATAAAAGTGCACTAAGAAATCTTCTTTTCATTTCTTTTCCTCCCTAAATAAATTTGATGCTTTTATTATATAAATTTTTCTTTTATTTAGATACGGAAAAACCTTGGATAAACTTTCAAATTTTTTCGCATTTCTTTTAAGAGGTTTGTTTTTTTTCGAAAAGTTGATTTTTTAATTAGATGGTGGAATCTTTACAGTAACCCTCGTTCCCCGTCCCTCCTCGCTCTCGATCATAAGCCCATAATCTCCCCCATAATTGAGGCGGATCCGTTCATTTACATTGAAAAGCCCAAAACTTGTCCTTTCATCACATTCTTTTCTGTCTCCAATGCTCCTTCTTACCTTCTTTAGCGTCTCCTCTGACATACCACTGCCATTATCTTCTACGATCAGCAGGATGCTGTCCTCTTCGTATCTCCCTGTCACTGTGATCTTCCCCATTCCCCTTCTTGTCTTGATCCCATGATATAAGGAATTCTCCACAAGAGGCTGCAATGTCAGTTTCAAGATCTTATAACCGATCAGTTCTTCCGGTATATGAATTTCATATTCCAGAATATCCTGGTAACGAAATTGCTGGATCTCCAGATAACTCCGTACATGAGATATCTCGGTTTCGATCGTAATAAAATCCTGCCCTTTACTAAGTGACGTCCGAAAAAATGTAGACAATGATTTTACCATCTCTATGGCAGCATCATTCTGATGATCTTCCACAAGCCAGATGATCGTATCAAATGTATTATAAAGAAAATGCGGGTTGATCTGGGACTGCAATAACTCAAGTTCTGTTTTTCTCAGGTTAAACTGCTCTATCTTAACATCTTCCATAAGGTTTCCGATTCTCTCCACCATCTGGTTCAGGCTGTAGCTCAATTCCTGGATCTCATCGCCTCCCTCTTCTGCCCGGACTGAGAAATCTCCTTTCCCGACTTTCTTCGCATAACTACAAAGGGACTCAATGGGTCTTGTAATACTGGCGGTAATGACGGAAGAGAATCCGACTGCCAGGATAATAACTATCAGAGACGCCACGATGGACAGCCCGATCGCCAGATCAATGTTATGAGACACCTCTTCCTTTATCGTATTCAGATAAGAAGCCTCGTCATAGATGTACTCTGCCACACCGTCATTGACAATATCTGTAATATCATAGATGCTTGTATCAAGTCTCTCCATATTATCTTCGTAGGAGATCTCTCTGTAATCTTTTTCAATCTCCTGCATCTGCAGGCTGAGATTCTTCAACGTATTATCAATACGCTGCAAGAGCATTCTGTTATCCACAACCTCTGTTGTAGCCCGAAGACTTCCGATGACTCTCCTCGCTTCTTCTATATCTTTATAAGGGTCCTCCACCTCAAATGTCTTGGAGCCTGCAACGATCTTATACATCTTAGCGTCAACAGTCTCTTTGAACGCAAAACTGAACTCACTCGCTTTTGTTACATTCTGAATACTGCTTTCATACTGATTCCCTGCTCTCCACGTATTGTAGATAAGAAGAATCACAAGCAAAAACATAGGAACGAGAATCACCGACATAAAAATATTCAGTTTCCTCTTCAGTGAAGAATTCATATATTTTCCTGTTATCTGTTTTATTTTCTTTCTGATCATTCGTGGTTTCCCCTTGCCCGGTAATTCGTTGGCGTAATTCCCTGTGTCTTTTTAAAAAGATATGTGAAATAGTGTGGATCTTTATATCCTACTTCATAGCCGATCTCCGCACACTTCATAGAAGAACAAAGAAGAAGTTCCTTTGCCTTTTCCATTCGGACTTCCGTTAAAAACTCTACAAAATTCTGCCCGGTCTCCTGACTGAATATGGTACTAAAATGGCTGGGGCTTATATTTACATTTGCCGCAACCGTATTCAGAGAGATCTCTTCGTTATTGAAATTTTCCAATATGTACTTTTTCGCCTCATGAATGACTGCACTGTATTTCTTTTTTGATATCATATCTCTTGCATCAATTGCCCTTGCAAGCATCTGACGGATATATTGTTTTGTCCGTTCCAGAGACACAAGACATTCTGTGATCTCTTCCCCACCCTCTACAGATACTCCTAACTGTTCCATAAAAGACTGGATCGCAAAATGAATATCGATCAAAATATACTGCCTCAACAGAAGAGAACCGACATTCGTCTCTCCAATACTTAAAAACAGATCTTCCACAAAATCAGCAATTTCACTTTCCGTCCCACTCCTCAAAAAACGTTCTACTGCTTTTCTGCTTACTTTATTGACATCAACTGTATTCAGATTCAGTTTTTCCTTATTCGTTCCCAGCCCATCTATCTCATGGTATCTTATTATCTGATTCTTTTCATTTAAGTAACGGTAGGCAAATGCCCTATTGGCTTTCTCGAAACAATGCTTCAATTCTCCCAGACGCTCTACTGCCTCGCCTGTCACTCCAAAATATGAAAACTGCGGAAGTTCCTCCATATACTGCTGAAGCATATTCTTACAAAATTCTTCTGTCCGCCCCATATACTCCTTGTCCTGTACCGCGATCAGAAATGCCCAGCCGTCCACACCACGTTCAAAAGAAATGATCTCTTTATTCTGTTCCATAAGTGAACCGATCCGCACATTTTCAATCCTGTCTATCTGAACGCTCTCATCCTTTGCAAACATCTGGAATGGTCCTATGTCAAGATTTAGTACAAGTTAAAATGAGGTTTTCCTCATCTTAAC
>CAYOSJ010000089.1:0-9489 GCA_964406595.1 uncultured Dorea sp. | reverse complement strand
CTTTTTTCGCATTCTTATGGATTCGTGACTTAGTTGCAGGTCTGACAGCGTCCGAGCGTTTCTTATGCTCCTTCTCACTTGCCCTTTACTATACTAAATTTCCCCTTACTTCCCATCGGGATACACTGGAGTGATCACCACATTCTCCGGTGCCACTCCGGTCTTTCTTGTTACAATGTCTTCAATCTGCGCAAGGCTTGCATCGTCAAGTTCTGCTGCATTCACTACTACATCTGCGGATTCCGCTGTCAGACTTACTACGGTCTCACTGAACCCTTTAGAAGCAAGCAATGTTTCTGCCGCCACCTCTTTCTCCGCCAAATCAGTCATTGCTACCATCTGATTGACTGCCTCCTGCTTCTGCTCATCACTTAAGTTTTCACTGTCTATGATCTGCTGAAGTGTCTCCTTATTCTTTGCGCGCACCTGTTCTCTTGTCACTTTTGCTTCTGCTACAACCGCACTGGCTTTCCCTGATGTCAGCACTGCCTCTCCCGGCGTCCCGTCCACATTGCCTTCTTTTTCTGAATCCTGACTCTCTATATCACCAGAAGCGCTTGCCAGATCTTCCTCAGATATGTCAAGGAGTTCCTGATTTGCCATATCGCTGTTTGCCTCTTTCGTATCTTTTTCCTGAAACAGTCTGCCGGAATAGTTCAGATACCCCGCCGCGGCGATCATAACCGCCAATGCTGCAATCACAATCTGATTTCTTTTAAATATTCGTTTCACTTATATCTCCCTCCTACCTTTTACTATCCTAATTTTATGCGTGTCTATGTCAAATAATGCCTGCACCGCCTCAGTTATATTTTTTATCACGACCGGCTGGTCTCCGCCAGGAGAAATAACGACTACACCTTCTACCTTCGGGCTTAATTCTTTTCTTACATAAGGGATCTGCCCCTCGCTCTTTTCTTCATCATATACAGTTTCTTCCCTTCGTTCGGTATTACGGGTCGTTCTATTGCCGCCCTGACTGTCCTCTTCTGTCACGGTCTCGCTATTCTCTTCCGTATCTTTTTCCACGACTTTTTCCGCTGTTGACTGCAGGGTGACCATGACAGATACGTCTCCCGCCCCATCGATCTGAGACAGGAGTTCTTCCAGTCTCCTCTCAAGAGCCATGCTGTATTCCTCTGCAGGCACATCGGTAGTTTCTGATTCTTCTTCCCTTAATTTCTCCCCTCTTTGTCCTTCCTTTTCTTCTGTGGGCAGAGCGATCACAAGAAGCAGCACACCTGCCAGAAACAAAATGAGAAGATGGTCTTTTCTTATACTTTTCTTCTTCCATCCATTTCGCATATTCTCCAAAAACTCTTTCCACCTAATCAATATGAATCTCCTCCACTTTGATCTCTCCCTCCGGAAGTTCCTTTTCTTCCATCTTTATTTGTTCCTCTTCCATTGGAAATCCCTGCCCCATGATGTCTTTTTGTAATTCTTCCACTTTACTCTCCTCATATAATTCCGCCAGTTCTACATCTGTTCCAAATACATTCAATATCGGCGTCAGCATCATAAGCACCAATACAAGACCTGTAAAAAAACGAATATATTTCCGATATTCCTGATTCGGAACTACATGAAGCACTGCTGTCACCATCACCAGATAAAATGTAATATTTTGCAGCCATTCATATAGATTGTCAACCATCTTTTTGGAACCCCTTTTCCACATTCCCTTTTTATACATTATTTGTAGATGCAGTTACGATAACGATCGTAAGCAGAAATAAAAGCCCCGATGTAAACACCAGCTGCATCAATAATTTACATCCATCTCCCACACTTTCAATACATCCGATCATTCGCTTGTCCGAGATAGGTTGTATCAACGCTGCCGCAAGTTTATACATCAGCACGATGCAGCCCACCTGCACCAGCGGATAGATACAAAGTGCAAAACAGATCACCGCCCCGGTCATTCCGATCCCATTTTTCACCAGCACCGCTGTCCCAAGTACGACTTCCGTCATACCTCCCAATATATCTCCGATCCCCGGTATCGCCTCTGCACTTCTTGTAACTGCGCTTTGTTTCACCATATCTATAGCAGGACTGATCAGGCTTTGCAATACATTTAGCCCAACCACACACGCCAGTAAAGTTTTGAGGCTCCACGATATGACTGTTTCGATCAATTCCGAAAATTTACTCAGATACCCTTCCTCCGACAGGAAATTCAGTATCTTTGTCATCATATATACATGAATGAGCGGCAATAAGATCTTCACGATCAGTAACTCTACAAGGAAAATGAGAAACAGAGCCAGGTTGTAAAATGCCACTGCCGTAACACTTCCCCTGGCGATAGTGACCGCAAGAAAATACAACGGACAGAACATTCCCATAAATGCAGTCAGGTTCTCGATCCCCGTGCTCGTCCACTCTACCACTGCCCGAAAAGAATTCAGGCACAGAGCGATCAACAGAAGATAGATGATATAAAAACTCACCTCTGAGATCTGCTTATTCTGGAATACATTTCCAAAATTAGCAAATATCGCCGCCATCACTGCCAGAAATAGTATATGTATCAGGTTCTCCCTGCAGTTTCGGATTGCATACGTGAACTGGTCTGACACAAGACGTTTCAGAAGTTGTCCGGTAAACCTGATATCCCCCGACATGATCCCCAGAAGGGTTTCTTTGAAATCCAGTTTTTCATCGGGAAATAACCTTTCCACTTCCTCGTCCATTTCATCAAAATCAAATGCCTGCAACATCTCTTCTATGTTTTCATTTCTGATATTCTCACTCTCTTCCTTCATTCCTTCCGAAGGATCAACAGTATCTGCAGCATACGCCATGTCCGTATTTCCAAATAGCACAAACCCTGCACTTAAAAATACTGCCCCCAATACCATTTTCACGAAAAAACATCTCTTTCCGGAACCTCTTCTTCTCAATGGACCACTCCTTTTCATGACAAAAAATTCCGAATGGCATTCAAAAGAGCCAGAAGTACCGGCATACTTAAGACAAGCACAGATAATTTCCCGAATATCTCGATCTGCACCGCGATCGTCTGATACCCTGCATCTTTACAGATACCGGAGGAAAATTCCGCAATATATGTAATCCCAAGCATCTTGATCAGCGTCCCGACATACGCCGTATCTATATGGACATAACTGCTCAGTGTCCGCACAGCTTCTACAACGATTTCGAGGCGCTCCAGCACACAGAAGAACAGAAGAAGGCTAAGCGCAATACTGATATAGATGCCATACTCTGCTTTTCCGCTCTTAAACTGTACCGCAAGAAGCGCTCCTGCCGCCCCGATAAGCCCGATCTGTATCATATCCATGTACCTTCCCACCTTTCCATCAGATAGAGAACAGACGCTGGATAGATTCAAACAGGTCATAGATATAAGGCACGATCCAAAACAACACAAGAATCAATCCTGCAAGACTTGTTAAAAATGCCTGTTCTTCCCTTCCGCTGTGTTTTAGCACCTGACTCAGTACCGACACCAGTATTCCTACTGCAGCAATTCGAAATATGATTGTAACACTCATGTACGCCTCCCCCTAGAGCAGCAGGATTACAAGCATTATCCCACTCATAACACCGAGACAGTGACACAGCCTCACCTTTGTTCCCATGCCTTCTCTGCTCTCTTTTATAGATACAGATAACTGTTCCAGATATAACTCCAACGTCTTTACCTGCATTTCTATATCCATAAGTCCCATACGACTGCCAAGTTCCACAAGTCGCTTTCGTTCATTTTCCGGAAGCGGCGCCTCTCTTAAACATTGGTCAATGCTTGTCTTCCAAAGTTCTGCAAACACGCCTCCTTCTCTCTTCCGAAACATATCTCCCAGTTCAAGAAACCACTTCTTATAAGGCTCCCTTGCCGTTGCCCCCACCTGCTCCATTATTTCGCTCATGGGATTTCTCGCATACCGTATCTCACTTTGAATCCGGAAAAACAATTGCTGTAGATATTCCATATTCAGATACTGTTCCCGAAATCCCTGTGCCTTTTTCATGCCATACAGAGTAGTCGCACAAATGACCAGGATACTACCTGTCAGTTTCAACATAAACTTCCTCCCGCCTCCATGGAAAACCCATCTACCGGAAGCCCGTCCTCATTGTAAATGCCGCAGATCCTCCCTGCCTTTGTCCCATTCCCCAAAAGTATATACCGCTCAAACCGTTTCTCCCTCATCATTTTCTCAAAGACTGGTTTCCTCTTAAGTTCCTCCATATCCCTGCCATGTGCGGTAGCAAGCATCTTGCAGCCACAGTGCATGGCATACGCAATGGCACGCGCATCTTCTTCTCCTCCTATCTCGTCCACCGCGATCACCTCCGGTCCCATGGAGCGGATCAACATGATCATTCCTTCCGCTTTGGGACAGGCATCCAGTATATCTGTCCGTATTCCCAGCTGATTCTGGGGTACTCCCATATAACACCCGCCAATCTCTGAACGTTCATCCACGACGCCAACTGTGCGTCCTTTTACATAATCATTCCCATCAGACACCTGTCTGATAATGTCCCGGAGAAGCGTTGTCTTCCCACACCTGGGTGGGGAGATGATCAACGTATGGCAAAGATTCTTCATCTTTGTAATATGCGGAAATACCTGATCCGCACACCCCTTGATCTCATGAGACATTCGCACATTGATGGACGCCACATGTTTTAGATTCTTTACTTTTCCATCTTCTATGATCACCTGTCCTGCCATACCGATCCGATGCCCTCCTTCTACTGTGATATAGCCTTGTTTCATCTCCTGTTCATAAGCATACAGAGAATAATTACTGATATAATCAAGCATCTCTCTTACATCTTCTTTTGTCACCACATAAGGTCTGCCGCGCGCTTTTCCCGCAAAAACTTCCTCATTTTTATAAAGAAAGAGAAGGGGCTTCCCGGTCCGGAGTTTTATCTCCTGAAGATGCGGCATCATCAGTTCCTCTTCCCGCAGAAGCGCGCGGACACTTCGCGGCAGAACATCTAGGATTCTGTCCTCTTTCATCTTGTCCTCACCTCTTTATCTCAATATATGTGAGGGCAGCCGGATTATTCCTGTCAATTTTACATTTGTGACCACTTATAATGTAACAATCACCGGCTTATGTTTTACATAGGGTAAAAATCTGTCCATAATATCTTTTGTCTTTATCTTCATATAACATGTCGTCGTGCCATCGCTGCAACCGTAATATTCTTCATCCGCCACTTCTTTATCAACAATCACCTGCACATCTCTGTCCATGTCAAGTAAAGTGCCAAAAACAGTTGCAACTCCGATTTTATTTCCCAACATCTCTTCCATCAGTTCCGCCGGGGCAAAGGATACTCTGGAAATCCCCAGTGCATGGCTGAAATTTTTAGTGTCAAATGCTTTCTCTCCCGTAGTGATAAACAGGTAAAAAATTGTTTTCTTGCGATTACATAGAAATAATGTCTTGACCATTTTCATATCCAGTTTCTGGTCTATCAACACACAATCCTCCATCGTGATCGCCTCATCTGTATCCACTCTTTCAAAAGAAATCTTTAAATATTCCAGAGCTTTATAGGTCTCTTCCTGAAGCTGGTTCTTATATTCTGCCGGTTTCGTTGTCATGATCTCACTGATATAAAACATTCTCTTCTTCCTCCATGTTTCTTTAAAATTAGCGTTGTTTCCTTCCTGATCATAGTGTATCATGACTATAAGAATAATAAAAACAAATATATATCATATTATATATGCTGTTTTCAAATGAAAGAGGTGATTACATGGATACAAATATTCAAAAATATCAGGCTTTCGTAAAAACTGCAGAATATAAAAGTTTCACAAAAGCAGCTTCTATATTAAACTATTCTCAATCCGGGATCAGCCGTATGATTGCGGATCTTGAAAAAGAGTATGGCATCACCCTGATGGAACGTAACCGTGCAGGGGTTCATCTAACATCTGATGGAATGGAACTCCTTCCTTATGCAACCAGCCTTTGTGCAGAATATGAAAAATTACAGATGAAAGTAGACGATTTACACGGAATAAAGTCCGGGACTATCCGTATTGGTACATTTTCCAGCGTGGCAACACACTGGATCCCCAAAATCATCAAAGCTTTTCAGGAAGATCATCCACAGATTGAATATGAACTTCTTCTGGGCGATTATACGGAAATTGAAAAATGGATTCTTGAAAGACGTGTGGATTTTGGTTTTTTAAGACTTCCAACTCTTCCACAATTTGAAACACTGTTCTTATCCCAGGATGAACTTATGGTTGTATTACCGGAAGATCATCCCCTCGCAGAATGCGAAGCATTTCCTATGGATGCACTTTGCCAGAATCCATTCCTGTTGCTTGAAAAAGATAAAAATATTGTCGTCTCTGATATTTTCAGGAAAAACCATTTAAACCCGGATATAAAATTTACAACATGGGATGATTACGCCATCATGTCCATGGTTGAAAACGGGCTGGGCATCAGTATCCTGCCCAGCCTTGTTCTCCAGAGGATTCCTTATCATATAGTAGTTAAAAAACTGGAAATCCCGGCATACCGGAAAATCGGTCTTTCCATGTTAGATAAAAAAGGTGCTTCAGCGGCGGTAAAAGAATTTATAAAATATCTGAATAGATTGTAAGTAAAGATCTATACGACAAAAGAGCAGAAGCAACCCGCTTCTGCTCTTCATAAAACTTTGTATTTACTTATCTTTATTCTGCCACGTCTTTGATGGAGAAAGAGAATCTTCCCATCTTATCTTTGCCAAGACATACAACCTTTACCTTATCGCCAAGTGTCAGCACATCCTCTACGCGATTTACTCTCTCTTTGGAAATCTTGGAGATGTGTACCATACCTTCCTTGCCTGGTGCAAATTCTACAAACGCTCCAAACTCTTTGATACTGATAACGCTTCCCTCAAGAACCTGTCCTGCTTCAAAATCTGTCACGATAATGTGGATCAGTTTCCGGGCTTCATCCATCTTCTCTGCATCTGTTCCACAGATAGATACATTTCCATCATCTGTGATATCAATCTTCACACCTGTCTGCTCGATGATCGCATTAATTGTCTTACCACGCTGTCCTACTACATCCCCGATCTTCTGTGGATCGATCTGCATCTGAATGATCTTCGGTGCATATTCGCCGACTTCCTCTCTTGGTTCTGCAATCGCATGATTCATAACGTCATTGATAATATAAGTTCTTGCTTTCTTTGTTGCCGCGATCGCCTCTTCGACAATCGGTCTTGTAAGACCGTGGATCTTGATATCCATCTGGATCGCAGTGATACCTTTGTGTGTTCCTGCAACTTTGAAGTCCATATCACCAAAGAAATCCTCAAGTCCCTGGATATCTGTAAGAACAAGATAATCGTCGTCTGAATCACCTGTCACAAGACCTGCAGAAATACCTGCAACTGCTGATTTGATCGGTACACCTGCTGCCATAAGAGACATAGAAGATGCACATACACTCGCCTGAGAAGTAGATCCATTGGACTCAAATGTCTCAGATACCGTACGGATCGCATACGGGAACTCTGTCTCATCCGGAAGTACCGGTACTAATGCACGCTCTGCAAGCGCGCCATGTCCGATCTCACGGCGTCCCGGTCCCCTTGACGGTCTTGTCTCACCTACAGAGTATGACGGGAAATTGTAATGATGCATATATCTCTTTGTTGTCTCAGCCTCATCAAGTCCATCCAACCTCTGTGCTTCAGAAAGCGGAGCCAGCGTTGTGATCGTACAGATCTGCGTCTGTCCTCTTGTAAACATGGCAGAACCGTGAACTCTCGGAATCAGATCGATCTCTGCCGCCAGAGGACGGATCTGATCGATGGCTCTTCCATCTGGACGTTTATGGTCTTTTAAGATCATCTTACGGACGGTCTTCTTCTGATACTGGTACACCGCCTCACCAAGTCTGTCAAGCCATTCTTCATTATCTGCAAATGCCTCTGCAAGTTTGTCTGTGATCTGGCGGATATTATCTTCTCTTACCTGCTTCTCGTCTGTAAATACAGCCTCTTCCATCTCCGCAGGGGATACGATCTCTTTCATTGCCTCGAATAACTCTTCCGGCACTGCAAAACTCTGGTATTCATGCTTTTCTTTTCCACACTCAGCCACGATCGTGTCAATAAATGCAATTACCTGCTGGTTCAACTCATGAGCTGCATAGATCGCCTCGATCATCTGCTGCTCCGGGATCTCATTGGCTCCTGCCTCGATCATAATCACTTTCTCTCTTGTAGATGCTACTGTAAGAGCAAGATCAGACACTTCCTTCTGTGCTGCTGTCGGGTTAAATACGAACTCGCCATCTACAAGACCTACCTGTGTCGTAGAGATCGGTCCATCAAACGGAATATCAGAAATCGTCGTTGCAATGGCGGAACCGAGCATTGCTGTAAGTTCCGGGGAACAATCCTGATCTACGGATAATACCAGATTTTCCAATGTAACATCATTTCGGTAATCCTTCGGGAAAAGCGGTCTCATCGGGCGGTCGATGACACGGTCTGTAAGAACCGCATTCTCAGACGCCTTGCCTTCTCTCTTATTGAAACCTCCCGGGATCTTACCTACTGAATATAATCTTTCGTTGTATTCAACACTTAATGGGAAGAAATCAATTCCCTCTCTTGGCTTGTCTGATGCTGTTGCTGTACACAATACAGTCGTATCACCATAGTGCATCAGTACTGCGCCATTCGCCTGTTTAGCCACTCTGTCCACATCTACACGCAGAGTCCTTCCGGCTAATTCCATCTCAAATTTCTTAAACATACTGTTCTCCTTTTATTCTCAATATTCTTGCAGACAGGAGAATCCGAAACTACTGAAATATGTACTTTCCATATCTGCTGTTTCTCTGTCTTCTACAGAAAAATACTGCTTATGACTGCAAATGCACATTTCAGTGGTCTCGGCATAACTCGTCCTACCCACAATCTAAAATATTATAGCATATTTAAAACAGTTATGCCACTATTATTTTTCCCATGTTTCTACATCTTCTGAGGAAAAACCATTTGAAAACAGACAGAGATAGAAAACCTCTCATCTCTGCTTGTCAAAAACAACTATGCCTGCATCTTAACTAAATACATAAATTTCGTCAGCCCTGCTTAATTTCATCATCTCTTTTTCATCTTCAATCTTTAGCGCCTCGTCCAGTTTTCGACTCAAATCAAGATGACCTTCTGCTATAATTTGGATTCCTTTATTTGTTTCATTCTCCAACGTTAACTGTAATGTTCTCACATCTCCTTGCAACGTTCTTATATCATGTCTATCAACATTTCGTTTCCTTTCCCCACACTTTAAAACTTCATTCCGTATGAAATCGAATAAGAGATAACTAATTATTTTACCCGCCGAAAGTTATTTCGCTTGTATTAGACGGTAGGTATATCCATTTCCATTTTAATCTCATCAAGGGTTGTCCCATCCGTACTCCATGTATGATTCTCCACAGATTCCGTAATCCG
>CAYOSJ010000088.1:0-9800 GCA_964406595.1 uncultured Dorea sp. | reverse complement strand
AAAATTAAATTTACTCCGTCCCAGATTCGATTTACCCCGTCCCCAATTTAATAATACCCTGTCCCAAATTGAGATGAGGACTGAGTGGGGAAGGCAGAGGAGAAGTATCAAATGAAGAAAAATGACATTGTGACAGTTACGATTGAAGATATAGGAGTTGGCGGCGAAGGTATCGGGAAGGTAGATGGATATACACTTTTTATCAAAGATACGGTGATCGGCGACAGAGTGGAAGCGAAGTTGATGAAGGCAAAGAAGAGTTATGGCTATGCAAAACTTGTAAAGGTGCTTACGCCATCTTCGGACAGGGTGGAGCCGCAGTGTGCGTATGCGAAACAATGTGGTGGATGCCAGATCCAGGAAATGTCTTATGAGAAACAACTTAAGTTCAAGGAGCAGAAGGTTCGGGGAAATCTTGCGCGCATCGGTGAAGTGCCGGAAGAACTGCTGGATCAGGTGATGGAGCCGATCGTGGGCATGGGTGATGGAACCGTTGATACTATGAACGGTACAGCGTCTCCATTTCATTATCGGAATAAAGCCCAGTTTCCGGTCGGGGTGGATAGAGAAGGAAACATTGTGGCAGGATTCTACGCAGGGAGAACTCACAGTATTATTCCGAATATCGACTGTGCGCTGGGGGTAGAAGTCAATAAAGAGATCTTGCAGATTATCATAGACTTTATGAAAGAATATAAAATTCCTGCATATAGCGAAGAAAAACATACGGGGCTGGTGCGCCATGTGTTGATCCGTTATGGATTTGCTACGAAAGAAATCATGGTGTGCATGGTCATTAACGGAGAAAACCTGCCGCATAAGGAGATACTTGCCAAGCGGCTGGCTGTGGTCGAAGGAATGACAAGCATTACTTTAAGTGCGAATAAGGAAAAGACCAATGTGATCATGGGAGAGAAAATCATTCCGGTGTGGGGGCAGACTTATATTACAGACTATATCGGTGATGTGAAATATCAGATATCACCGCTGTCATTCTATCAGGTAAATCCGGTGCAGACGGAGAAATTGTACAGACTGGCGCTGGAGTATGCGGGGCTTGAGGACGTTTCGGGAGCGGATACCAAGGGAGAGGGCGCTAAGCCAGTTGTGTGGGATCTGTATTGTGGCATCGGAACGATCTCCTTATTTCTGGCGCAGAAAGCAGGACAAGTATATGGGGTAGAAATCATTCCGCAGGCAATCGAAGACGCGAAGAATAATGCGAAGATAAATGGTATCGGGAATGCGCAGTTCTATGTGGGAAAGGCAGAGGAGGTTCTGCCGGAATACTATGAGAAGTATGCAAAGGAACATGACGGTGAGACGGCGCGGGCGGATGTTATCGTGGTGGATCCGCCCCGGAAGGGCTGCGAGGAAACACTGCTTCGCACTATGGTGGAAATGGAGCCGCAGCGTATTGTGTATGTAAGTTGTGATTCCGCGACGCTGGCAAGGGACGTGAAGTTCTTGCGGGGGAATGGATATGAAGTAGAAAAAGTGAGGGCGGTCGATCAGTTTCCACATACGGTGCATGTTGAGACGGTGTGTCTCTTGGGCAGACGAAAACCCGATGATACGATAAAAGTCTCCGTCAATATGGACGACTATTATCAGATCAGGGACGCCGAAGAAGCGGAGAAAAACCCTTCATAAGACCAAAATAGTATATCGAGATCATAACAGAGCTGTTGATGCGTAAGAAAAGATTACGTATCAGCAGCTTATTTTATTTTCAGCCGAGAACGGCAGAAGGGAGCAAATCTATGACAAAAGAAGTAAAAACGACAAGGAATCTGAAGGTGATCGAGCAGAGCGGCTACAGGTATCAGGCAACGCCGACTGTAATGCTGAAGGGCAAATGGCTCAGCGAGTTCGGTTTTGATATCGGCACTCATGTCAAAGTGGAGTGTGAGGACGGCAGGCTCATTATTACGAAGGAAGAAGCGATTGAAGAGATCGTGCAGCCGGTGCTCTGCGTGGCGGAAGGAAAAGCCGGTTACGGCAAAAAGAAAACTGCTTCAAGGCAGAGACGGGAGAGGTGGTGAATCTGAATGAAGACGAGCACGACGAAAAGAAAAGCGATTGCGGACGCGGTAGAGCTCCTTAAAGAAGAGTCGCCGAATGCTCCGGGCAATATTGCCGGAGTGCAGCTGATACCGATAGAAAAGATTAGGGCATTTAAGGACCATCCCTTTCGCCTGTATGAAGGGGAGCGTCTGGACGACATGGTTCAGAGCGTCAGAGATCACGGGATACTGAATCCCGTGATCGTTCGGAAGGTTTACGGCGGGTATGAGATGCTGGCTGGGCATAACCGGATGAATGCGGCTCAGATAGCGGGGATGACGGAAGTTCCCGCCATCGTCAAGACCGATCTGTCCGATGAAGACGCTTATGTGTATGTGATTGAAACGAATGTGATCCAGAGATCCTTTACGGATCTGGCGCCGAGCGAGAAGGCAGCAGTGCTGTCTGCGAGGTATGAGAAGGTCATCAGCCAGGGCAGGCGCAATGATATCCTGCGGGAGATCGAAGAGATCGGAACTTGTGGACATGATGTCCACAAGTCAAAGAGCCGGGACGGTATCGGTGAGGAATACGGGATGACCGGCAGGAACATCGCCCGGTATATGAGGGTGGACAAGCTGATCCGTCCATTTAAAGACAGGCTGGATGCCGGAGATTTGACCTTGACGGCAGCGGTGGAGCTTTCCTATCTGCCAGAGGGTGAACAGGAAGCTGTGGCGGCTCAGAATGTGAAGATGGATGAAAAGACGGCGAAGGCGGTCAGGGCGGCGGCAGGAGAACTGACGGAAGGTAAGCTGGAAGAAATCCTGAATTCGGATAAGGCTCATGCTCAGGCGAAGATGTTGAGCGTGAAGATACCGGCGGAAGCGGAAGAAAAGTATTTCTCCGGGATGAAAGCGAAGGACAGGGCAGATCTGGTCATGCGGGCTCTGGAAGCGTGGTTTGCCGGGAAGGAGGCTGCCTATGTTCAGTAGTGAAGACTTGAAATGCCTGGATCCGAAGTATTTCTCCATCATCAACCAAGATGCCTATGATGTGACGATCATGAGCCGCAATACCGGTCATTACTGGTATCTGCATAACCCGGAGTATCCGGAGCAGGGGACGGTGATCATATTCCACAAGCACAAGGCTTCCCACCCGTACCACCAGCACGGCAGGGCGAACACCCTGCGGCAGGCGGTACGGACCATCCGGGGGCATGATAGGTGGCAGATGAACGGAAGAAAATGGTAGGTTTATAAGCAAAGGGAAATCCCTTGAATTGCGGTGGAAACGTGATTCAAGGGATTTTAATTGTAATTACTTTTATACTGATGATAGGATTGAAAAAAATATTGTAATTCATATTGTAATTACAATCTGTTTATGTTACACTGATACTCGTAAAAATGGGTTATGCAGAAACGGGAGGACTGACTATGCAGAAAAAAAGCATCGTCCCGATGGAACATTTCAATATCGGTGAATTTAACAGGGGACAGTCATCAAAGCTGATACGAGGGCTTGTAGATGAAGATAAAACAGCGTTCATTTTGAAAAATGGTAAGCCTTTGGCTGTGGTCCTATCATACGACCGGTATGAGCGGCTTCTGGCAAAGGGCATTGATATTAACGATTGCTGATTCTATTGCAGCATATCGACCATTATATACAGGGAGGATTATTAACCATGAATAAACATCAGCTGGCATCTACAATCTGGGAATCAGCGAATCAGATGCGGTCAAAAATAGAGGCAAATGAGTATAAAGACTTTATCCTGGGTTTTATTTTCTATAAGTATCTTTCGGAGAGGGAACTTGAGTTATTCCGCAAGGAAAAGCTCAGTGATGAGGAAATAAAAAAGGTCAATGAGAAGGATGTCAAGTACGCAAAGCATGTACGAGAGACGCTTGGATACTTTATTGCGTATGATAATCTGTTTTCCACATGGCTTGCTATGGGGAATGATTTTGATGTGAAGAATGTCAGGGATGCTTTATCGGACTTTGATCAGAATATTGATGAAGTTTATAAGAAGGTGTTTGAGAAGATCTTCAATACGCTTCAGACCGGACTGTCTAAGTTAGGCGAGACTTCAGGATCTCAGACTAAGGCTGTAAAGAAGTTGCTGAAGCTGATTAAGAAAATTCCGATGGATGGCAAGCAGGGTTATGATGTGCTTGGTTTTATCTATGAATACCTGATCAGTAATTTCGCTGCCAATGCCGGCAAGAAGGCAGGTGAGTTCTACACCCCGCATGAGGTGTCTGTTCTTATGTCCGAGATTGTAGCGGAGCATCTGAAGGACAGGAAGCAGATCAAGATCTATGATCCGACGTCAGGATCGGGTTCACTTCTCATAAACATCGGTAAATCCGTAGCGAAGTATATTGGTGGTGACGGCAAGATTGATTACTATGCTCAGGAACTGAAAGAGAATACCTTTAACCTAACCAGAATGAATCTGGTCATGAGAGGAATCAAGCCGGCAAACATCAATGTCAGGAATGGAGATACGCTGGAGGATGACTGGCCGTTCTTTGAAGAGAACAAGAAGGAAACCACTTACGAACTTGTGAAGGTGGATGCTGTGGTCAGCAATCCGCCCTATTCTCAGAAGTGGGATCCTAAGGACAAAGAGTTTGATCCGAGATACAAGGATTTCGGTGTTGCACCGAAGGCAAAGGCAGATTTTGCTTTCCTGCTCCACGATCTCTATCATCTGGAAGATGACGGTATTATGACCATCGTTCTTCCTCATGGTGTTCTTTTCAGAGGTGGAGAAGAGGCGAAGATTCGTGAGAATCTGATCGAAAAGAACCGTATTGATGCAATCATCGGATTGCCGGAGAATATTTTCTTTGGAACGAATATTGCCACTATCATTATGGTGCTGAAGAGAAACAGGCCTACTACGGATGTTCTGATCATCGATGCTTCGAGAGGGTTTGAGAAATCCGGTAAGAATAACAAACTCAGAGCATCGGATATCAAGAAAATCGTGGATACGGTTAAATATCGCACTGAGATCGAAAAGTATTCTGTGCTTGTGCTGAAAGAGACTATTCAGGAGAATGAGTACAATCTGAATATCACCCGGTATGTCGATTCTGCGGATGATCCGGAGAAATGGGATATCCGTGCGACTATGTTTGGCGGGATTCCGAAGGCAGAAGTGGATGCGTTTTCTGATTATTGGGAGGCATTCCCCGGTCTGCGTGAAGCATTGTTTGAGGAAGTATCGGCGGAGTATCTGCAGTCAAGAACAGATGACATCAAAGGCGTGATAGATTCGTTTGAATCTGTTCAAGCATATAAAGTGGCTTTTACAAAAGCATTTGATGGATTCTATGATACTTTGCAGGGAGATCTGATTGACGGCATACTGGATGTCGCCGCAGAGCAGGAAAAAGAAAAGATTACCGAGGATATTTTCGGTCGAATCGATCCGGTCAAATTGGCTGATCGGTATGTGGCGTATCAGGTATTCGCAAAATACTGGGATATTATATCGGCTGACATTGAGATGCTTCAGACGGAAGGATTCCAGGTTATTACTCAGGTCGATCCGAATATGGTTATCAAGAAGAACAATAAGAATGATGACGATGATGAAGTGACGGAAGTACAGGACGGCTGGAAGGGGCATATTCTTCCTTTTGAACTTGTACAGGAAATGCTCATGCCGGATGAGGTTGAAGCAATACGGGCTTTGGAGGAACGCCTATCGGAGATTGCCGGGGAGTATACCGAGATCATTGATTCCCTAGAGGAAGATGAAAAGCAGGGAAGCTTTTTGAATGACAGTAATGATGCGTTTGTTTCCAAGGAATTAAAAACAGCGTGTGACGAGATACTTCAGGAAGTTGAAAACGACGAGATAAATGCACTAATCAAATATATGTCGCTGCCAAAGAAGGAAGCGCTTGCTTTTATGAAAACGTGCAGTGATGCGGATTGGAATCAGATCGAAAAGAATAAAGACGGGAGCTGCAAGAAACCATCTTTGACAAGCAGAATCCAGCAGTTGAAGATGGAATGTGAGTTCCCTGAAGATTCATTTGATGGTAAATTACTGTCAGCATTCAGGCTAATGGATGAGGAAAGCGCAGTAAAGAAGGATGTGAAGCAGAAAAAAGAAGCACTTCATATCAAAACAAAAGAAGTTATCGAAGGGCTATCCGAGGATGAAGCGTTGAAAATTGTGGAGCAGAAATGGATTGCTCCGTTAGTAAAGGATTTGCAGGCCATTTCAACTGATATAGTAATGGATGTGATTGCACGAATGGAATATGTATCACAAAAATATTCGACCACAATGCACGACATTCAAAGTGAGAAGATATCAATAAGAAATAGTCTTGTCAGCCTTTTGGGCTCGTTAGAGGCATCAAAAGGAGCTGACGCAGAGGGACTTAAAGAATTTAAGCTTATCATGGGAGGAAAGGCGTAATGAAGAAGACAGATTTGACTCCCGAAGTGCGATTTGATGGGCATAAAAAGGCTTGGAAAAAAGAGAAATTATGCCGTGTTGTTGACGTTAAAAGCGGCATGGACTATAAGCATCTGCAAAATGGTGACATTCCTGTATATGGTACAGGAGGTTATATGCTAAGTGTCAATGAGGCACTTTCATATAAAGAAGATGCTATTGGGATAGGAAGGAAAGGAACCATTGACAAGCCATATATTTTAAGGGCACCATTTTGGACAGTAGATACATTGTTTTATGCTGTACCTAAAGAAAAATATGATCTTAATTATGTATTTGGTTTATTCCAGAATGTCGATTGGAAAAAGAAGGACGAGTCAACAGGGGTTCCAAGCTTGTCTAAGAATGCCATAAATGATACGGACGTATATGTTACGGATTATGCTGAACAAAAAAACATCGGTGATTATTTTAAGTGCTTTGATGACATGATAAGACTTCATCAGAAGGAAATAGAACGTCTTGTGTGTGTTAGAAAAGCTATGATAGAAAAAATGTTTCCACAGAACGGCGCAGACGTTCCAGCCGTCAGGTTTGGCCAGTATAAAAAGCCGTGGAAACTTTGTCAGTTTTCGGAGATATTTACAGAACGACATATCATCGATACGATATCTGACGAGTATCCGCAGCTTGCTTTTACGATTGAGGAAGGCGTAATCAGGCCGGAGGATAAGAAGACTAACAAGCGCGACTTTCTGATCATTGATAAGGCGACAAAGAAGTATCTGCAGACAGAGTATGATGACATCATCTATAATCCGGCTAATGTAATCTATGGGGCGATTCATCGGAATGCACTGGGCAAGGGATGTGTGTCTCCGATCTATAAAATCTTTTATACGGATCAGGATTCCACTTTTATGGAGTGCATCGTGAGACATCCGCGCTTCATTAAAGAAATATCCCGGAGTATGGAAGGTACTGTAAAGAAGCTGAGGACTTTGAAGCCGAAGGCTTTTCTGGAAATGAGTGCATATATCGCACCAACCATTGAAGAGCAGCGTCAAATCGGAGAGTATTTCCGTCAGATGGATCGCTTGATTGAAATAGAGAAGGAAGAACTGGAGAAGATCAAGCATATAAAAAGTGCATGCTTGGAAAAAATGTTTGTGTAGAAGGAGGTGCCTGGCGTGATCTTTGATAAGGAATCGGATTTTGAAGAAGCCGTCATAGGTGTCCTGGTCGAACGCGGGTGGGAGTCGGAAGTTATCCGGCATCCGTCTGAAGCTGATCTGCTGAAGAACTGGGCGGATATCCTATTTAATAATAACAGGCAGCGAAACTGTCTGAATGAGTGCCCTCTGACTGATGGTGAAATGCAACAGATCATGGAGCAGATCATCAATCTTCGGACACCACTGAAGCTTAACGGTTTTATCAACGGAAGAAGTGTATCTATTACGAGAGATAATCCGGATGATGAACTTCATTTCGGTAAAGAAGTGAGCCTGAAGATTTATGACCGTCAGGAAATCGCATATGGTGAAAGCCGATATCAGATTGTACAGCAACCGCATTTTAATACTAAATCACCTATTCTGAATGACAGGCGTGGGGATCTGATGCTTCTGATCAATGGTATGCCGGTCATCCATATTGAACTGAAACGGAGCAATGTGCCTGTAAGCGATGCTTACAATCAGATTATGAAGTATTCGCACGAAGGCGTGTTCCGAGGGATCTTTTCGCTGGTACAGGTATTTGTTGCGATGGAGCCGGAAGAAGCGGTCTATTTTGCAAATCCCGGAGAGGATGGTGTGTTCAATCCGGCATTTTTCTTCCATTGGGCTGACTTTGATAATGTCCCAATCAATCAGTGGGATAAGGTTACGGCAGGGCTTTTGAATATCCCTATGGCTCATATGCTGATCGGCTTTTACACGATTGCAGATACCGATGATAATCTGCTTAAGGTCATGCGGAGCTATCAGTATTATGCCGCAATAGGAATTGCTGACCGTGTTACCAAGAGGTACTGGAAAGAGGATACACCGGAGACGCAACGGGGCGGTCACGTCTGGCATACAACAGGCAGTGGGAAAACGATGACAAGTTTCAAGTCTGCTCAGCTGATTGCAAGCTCCCATGATGCTGATAAGGTTGTGTTTCTTGTGGACAGAAAAGAACTGGGTATCCAGTCCTTAAAGGAATATCGATCCTTTGCAACGGAAACGGAGAGTGTACAAGCGACGGAGAATACGGATATCCTGATTTCTAAGTTGAAGAGTGATGACCAGGACAATACGCTGATTGTGACATCCATCCAGAAGCTAAGTAATATTTCTGAAGAGATGGAAGGTCTGAAGGATGCAGATCTGAAGAAAATCCGTTCAAAGCGGCTGGTCATAATAATCGATGAATGTCACCGTTCTACTTTCGGAGAGATGCTGACCACGATAAAGGATACTTTTAAGCATTCTATTATTTTCGGGTTCACAGGCACTCCGATACAGGATGTCAATATCAAAAAGGACAGTACGACTACAACAATCTTCGGGAGCGAAATTCACAGATATACCCTTGCAGACGGTATCAGGGATAAGAATGTCCTTGGTTTTGATCCATATATGGTAAAAATCTATGATGACAGCGATCTGCGAGAACAGGTGGCTTTGGAGCGTGCCAAGGCAAAATCTGTTGCGGAGGTCATGAAGGATAAGAAGAAGCAGAAGATTTTCTATAAGTTTATGGATTCTTCCCAGGTGAAGATGGAAGGGGAGATGGTCGGCAACAAATGGGTTAAGGGCATAGAGGATTATATTCCGAACGAGCAGTACCAAACAGAAGAATATATGATGGGTGTCATTTCAGATATCAAGAAGAAATGGCTCATATACAGTCGTGGTGGAAAATTCCATGCGATATTTGCTACATCCAGTATTCCGGAGGCTGTGGCGTATTGGCGCATGATGAAAAAAGAGATGCCGGATCTTATGATAACGGCAATGTTTGATCCTACTATTGATAACGAAAGTGGAACAGGTTCTCTGGAAAAGGAAGATGGCATTGTCGAGATGCTAGAGGATTACAGGGATCGCTTGGGACAGACATTTACAATTCCGACATATGATAAGTTTCGGAAGGATGTCAGCCTGCGTCTGGCACATAAGAAGCCTTATGATAGGTTGGAGCCGGATCAGCAGATTGATATTCTGATCGTTGTGAACCAGATGCTCACCGGGTTCGATTCTAAGTGGGTGAATACGCTGTATCTGGATAAGGTGATGCAGTATGAGAATCTGATACAGGCGTTTTCAAGAACGAACCGCCTGTTTAATGAGTCGGAAAAGCCGTT
>CAYOSJ010000087.1:0-9830 GCA_964406595.1 uncultured Dorea sp. | reverse complement strand
TTTTGGGAAGTGACTATCTGTCCATCAGCCAATCTGCCACATCAACAATTTTAATGCCCTCATATTGATATTCTGGATTTCGTGTTCGTGCTATTACCATTTTAGGATAAGCATCTCTAATTTTAAGCAGGGGTTCTATTTCTCGCTTAAAGGTTTCGGGCAAAGTGATATTATCCGAAACTTGAATATAAATCTTTTCACTTCTTTTTATAGCGACAAAATCAATTTCTTTTTTATACAAAACACCCACATAAACCTCATACCCTCGTCTGAGCAGTTCCATTGCAACTATATTTTCAATCACTCTGCCACTATCTAAATTTTTTGTGCCAAGTTTCGCATAACGGAAAGCATGATCGCTTAAATAATACTTATCGTTGGTTGTAAGATATTTTCTCCCTTTAATATCGTATCTGCGAAATTTATAGAAAGCAAACGCATTGCAGAGGAATTGAAGATAATTACCAACGGTCTTGTGATTAATTTTTTCTTTATTCGATGTAAGTGTATCTGTAATACTTCTTGCTGAAGTCAAATTGGATACATTGTCCATCAAGAACCTTGAAATTCTATCTATCAAAGCAGGATTTTTGATTTTATACTTTTGTCTTATATCCCTCAAAATCAATGTATCAAAAACATTTTCAATATAATCAAATTTATCTTCCTGCTCTTTATACAGATAAGAACCGGACATACCACCTTCAAGCATATATTTATCAAAAGCAATATATTTATCGGTAAATCCAAAGTAATTGACATACTCGGCAAAGGAAAACGGATACACTTTAATCTCAAATGTCCTGCCTGTAAACAGAGTTGCCAGATCTGAACTGAGCAAAAAAGCATTGGACCCGGTGATATAAATATCATACATTTCACTTGCATGCAGATTATTTATGCATAATTCAAATTTGTCACACATCTGGATTTCATCAATTAAAACAAAATTATCCTTACCTTCTGCATAACTCGTTTCAATATATTCATTAAGCGCCTTATATTCTTTTAACTTGTCATACTTAGATAAATTAAAGTTAATATGAATAATATTAGCGTTTTCATCTGTTTTCCGGACATAGGCTTTAAACGCTTCTAAAAGTTTGGATTTCCCCGAACGCCTTACACCCGTCAGTACTTTAATATCTGGTGTTCCAATCACATTTATCATTTTATTCAGGTAATTGCTTCGTTCAATCAATTTCATAACTAATCACCTCATGATGCCAGCATATCACACCCATTTCCCATAATCAATATTTTTTTATTTTTGGGAAGTCATCTAGGAGATCTCTGCCCCTGCCGGCATATTCTTCTCTGGTGTCATAAGCGCCAGATTTCCATCGGCGTCTTCTGCACAGAGCAACATACCTTCGGATAGCACGCCTGCCAGTTTTGCAGGTTTCAGGTTCACGAGAACCATCACTTTCTTTCCTACCATCTCTTCCGGTGTATAGTGTGCCTTAATACCTGATACGATCTGCTTCACCTGGCTTCCCACTTTTACCTGAGAACAGAGAAGCTTCTTCGATTTCTTTACTGCCTCACATGCGATGATCTCGCCCACCTGGAACTGCATTGTGCCAAAATCTTCAAATGTGATCTCCGGCTTTGCCTCAATATCAATCACTTCTTCTGCCTCACCACTGTCATCAGAAACTGACTCTGCTACCGGCGGGTGAAGTTCTTCTACTTTTTTCATCACTTCTGCAAGATCCAGTCTCTGGAAAAGGATTTCCGGTTTTTCTACTACTTTTCCATCACCAAGCTGTGCCAGGATCTTCTCGGAAGTCTCCGGCATAAATGGTTCCAGAAGTCTTGCCCCTGCTTTGATGCTCTCCTGAAGATGATAAAGAACTGTCTCAAGGCGGTCTTTCTTATCTTCTTCCTTTGCCAGAGTCCATGGCATCGTCTCGTCAATGTATTTATTACAGCGTTTAAACAGGTTGAATATCTCTGTCATGGCATCTGCCACACGAAGGTTCTCCATCTTCGCATCAACTGCCACAGGCGTTCCCTCTACGACTGCCTTAAGATCCGCATCAACTGCCTTGTCTTCCTCAGTGACTGCTGTGCCTTTATCTGTGACTACTCCGCCAAAATACTTGTTTGTCATGGAGATCGTTCTGTTTACAAGGTTCCCCAGCGTATTCGCAAGGTCAGAGTTCATGCGCTCCACCATAAGTTCCCATGTGATAACACCATCATTATCAAATGGCATCTCGTGAAGGACAAAGTAACGTACCGCATCAACTCCGAAGAAATCTACCAGCTCATCTGCATATAGTACATTTCCTTTTGATTTACTCATCTTTCCGTCCCCTTGCAGTAACCATGGATGTCCAAATACCTGTTTTGGAAGGGGCAGGCCAAGCGCCATCAGGAAGATCGGCCAATAGATCGTATGGAAGCGGATAATGTCTTTTCCGATAAGGTGCAGATCCGCCGGCCATTCCTTCTTAAACTGTTCCGTGCTGTCCCCGTCACAGTCATAGCCAATACCTGTGATATAGTTTGTAAGAGCGTCAAGCCATACATATACCACATGCTTGTCGTCAAAATCCACCGGAATCCCCCACTTGAAAGAAGTTCTGGACACACATAAGTCCTGAAGTCCCGGAAGAAGGAAGTTATTCATCATCTCATTTTTTCTTGATACCGGCTGAATAAATTCCGGATGTGTATTGATATGTTCGATCAATCGATCTGCATATTTACTCATCTTAAAAAAATACGCCTCTTCTTTTGCAGGCTTTACCTCACGTCCGCAGTCCGGGCACTTACCGTCTACCAACTGGGACTCTGTCCAGAAGGACTCACACGGTGTGCAGTACAGCCCCTCATAAGAACCCTTATAAATATCTCCCTGTTCATATAATTTCTTAAATATCTTCTGTACCTGTTTCTCATGGTCTGCATCTGTTGTACGGATAAATTTATCATAAGAAGTATTCATCAGGTCCCAGATCTCTTTGATCTCTCCGGCAACGCCATCTACAAATTCCTTTGGCGTGATCCCTGCTTCTTGCGCTTTCAGTTCAATCTTCTGCCCATGCTCATCAGTTCCTGTCTGGAAAAATACATCATAGCCCTGGCTTCTCTTGTATCTTGCGATCGCATCTGCCAGCACGATCTCATAAGTATTTCCAATATGGGGTTTGCCCGATGTATAGGCGATCGCTGTTGTAATGTAATACTTCTGTTTGTCCATGTCTACCCTCTCCTTTTTCAAATAAGATAAAAAAATCTCCAACTCTTCCACCTGGAAAAATCAGAGAAAACTTCTCTGTAAAAAATGGTATCATAATAAGGGAGAAACTGTCAAGGTTATGATGATGCCATCCTGCCCGACAGAACTTTGCCATTTAAAAAGAATCTAGCAGTCCATAAATTTTCTCCATCTTTTTTGTGCAAAATATTCAAAAAATCAGGACGATTATATGCAATAATAGGATAAATATATGATGCGCAGTTTAAAAAATAAAGGTATAATAAATTATGAAGCAAGCAGGGACAAATGAAATCTCCCTGCAATGAATATAAGGAGGTAATATTATATGAAAAAGATTTTATCTATGCTTCTCGTGATCGCACTTGTCGGCACAATGCTTGTCGGCTGTGGCGGAAGCGGTGGAAGCGGAGAGTCTGAGGATGGAAAGGTTTCTTTGGATATCATCATTTCTCAGTACGGTAACTACACAGCAGACTGGTGGAAAGAATTTGAGTCTACATTTGAAGAGGCAAATGAAGACATCGACCTCAATATCGAGATCGTTTCCTGGAATGATATCTACAGCGTAGTAAACACACGTATCTCTACAAATGAGCAGCCGGATATCTTAAATATCAGTGGATTTGCTGACTATGTAGCAGACGATCTCCTGATGCCGGCAGAGGACTATGTATCTTCTGATCTGCAGGCTAATTTCATCCCAAGTTTCTGGGAGTCCAACGAGATGGACGGAACTGTATGGGCACTGCCGATCCTGGCATCCTGCCGTTCCCTGTTCTGTAACATGGATCTTTTAAAAGAAGCTGGTATCGAATCAGTTCCTACAACATGGGACGAGGTTCTTACAGCATGTAAGGCAGTAAAAGACAACTGTGCAGGCGACATCGTTCCTTGGGGAATTGATATTTCTACAGATGAAGGACAGGCAGCATTTTCTTACTACACATGGAACTTCGGCGGCGGATTCGTTGATGAGAATGGCGACTGGGCTCTCAACTCAGACGAGAACGTAAAGGCTGTTGAGTTTATGAAAGAACTGATCGACGGCGGATACTGCAACGCAGATCCATATACAGATACACGTTACCCACTTCAGGACAACTTCAGCGCAGGCAAACTTGCAATGATGATCGGACCTATGAACATGGTTGCTGCTGACTCAGAAGTAAATTATGAAGCAACAGACATTCCTGGAAACAAAGTTGGTCTTGGTGTATGCGATCAGTTAATGGTATTCAAAGATGAGGAAGCTGGCGATGCCCGTACAGAGGCTATCACAAAATTCTTCGATGCATTCTACGAAGTAGAGACATATTCAGACTACATGGTATACGAAGGATTCCTTCCAGCAACTTTAGATGCTTCTGACAACCTTGCAGCAAACGCTGAGAAATACACTGTTGGTGGAACAGACGATACAACAGGAGACAGCGAGTACTTCGCAACATTCTGTGCCGCTCTTCCGAACTGCCAGTTCTACCCAATGCAGAAAGCTGAATGGATGGATGTAAGAAATGGTGTTATTGATGTTGAGCAGAACGTATGCAATGGCACAAAGGATGCTAAGTCAGCTTTAGATGAACTTCAGGCTACAGTTGCTAAATAATTCAGTTACCAATAATACATAACAGCAAAGTTATCTGTCATCTACGAGGGCCGAAGGTTTTCGGCTCTCGTTTTCAATAAGGTAATGAGAAGTAAGGAGGCGCAATGATGAAAAAGAAAAAAGCATTATCGACAGTTCAGCCATATTTCTGGCTGCTGCCAAGTGTTCTCCTGATGGTAACTATGATTGCGATTCCAATCGTTTCTGTATTTAAGATTTCGTTTTCCGAAGTTGGACGAAGCGGTTTGGTAAAAGGATTCAATGGCATCCAGAATTATATGGCGATTTTTAACGATCCGACTTTCTGGGTTACACTGAAAAACACCTTGATATGGACAGTATCGGTTGTAGGGTTGTCTACAGTGATTGGATTTATTCTTGCAATGGTTTTAAATCAGGAGTTTTTTGGACGTAAGTTTGTCCGTGCCGTGGTTATTTTCCCATGGGCAACAGCACTTATCATTCAATCTGTTATCTGGAAATATATCATTAATGCAGATTATGGTTCGTTAAATGTGCTTTTGAGAAAACTGGGTATCATTGAAAACTTTGTCAACTGGACAAAGACAGCATCACAGATGTTTGCATGGGAATGCTGGGTTGGTATATTTGTTACATTTCCATTCGTAACATTCTGTGTATTGTCCGGTCTGCAAAGTATTGATACTGCATTATACGAATCAGCCGCAGTAGATGGCGCAGGTTTCTGGAGCAGGCTTTTTAAGATCACTTTACCGCTGGTTCGGCCGAGTTTAACGGTATCTACTGTATTGAATATCATCTATGTATTCAATTCTTTCCCAATCGTATGGACGATATCAAAAGGCGCTCCGGCGGACCAGACACATACGTTAGTTACCTATCTGTATAAACTATCGTTTGTAGAAGGAAAGAGCGGCAACGCGGCGGCAGTATCCGTCATTGGTTTTGTGATTTTGGCGTTCCTGGCAAGCATTTACATGGTGATGTCACTACGCGGAGAGGGGGAAGAGTAAAATGACAGGAAAAAGAAAAGGCTGGCAGAAAGTTGCCTTATATGTATTTGTGATTGTTCTTTGCATTGTCATTTTGTATCCATATCTCGTAATGTTTATTACGGCTCTGAAGGATAAAAAGGGCATGTACGCAACAGAATATATTCTCCCTCAGGTATGGCACTGGTCAAACTTTGCTGAGATATGGGATGCTGCTCCGATATTACGATATTTCCTCAACTCCTTCGCTATTGCAGGAGGCGCCACTCTTCTGGCTATCGTGTGCGGTATTCCGGCAGCGTACGCACTGGCGCGTATGAAATTCAAAGGCAAAGGCATCTTCATGGGCGCAGTCATTATGAGTCAGATGTTCTCCCCGGTAGTTCTTCTGGTTGGTATCTATAAGTTGATGGTCAACATTAACCTGAACAACTCTATCCTGGGATTGATCTTATTGAATGCGGCATTTAACCAGGCATTTGCGATCTGGCTGCTTCGGGGAACCTTTGTATCTATTTCTCCGGAAATGGAACAGGCAGCGAAGATTGACGGCTGTGGCACGATCAAAGCGTTGATCAAGGTACTTCTTCCAATGGCAATGCCAGGAATCGTTACCACACTGATCTTCGTGTTTATCAATGCATGGAACGAGTACACCATCGCGTTAACCTTGATCTCCACAGATGTATTTAAACCGATCACGGTTGGTATCAATGTATTCTATGGATTCAACTTTATCCAGTGGCAATACTTATTTGCAACATCTCTGTTTGCAACGCTTCCGGTAGTGGTTCTGTTCCTGATGATCGAGAAACATCTGGTAGCAGGTCTTACCTCTGGTGGTGTAAAAGGCTAAATGATGTAAAGAACTATCGAGTAGCATCGATTTTTAAGTTCTAAATCTTAAAATAAGAATCTCTCATAAAAATCAGTGACTTTCACATCTGATTTTCTATGAGAGATTCTTATTTTTTTTTACATTCCTTATATCATTCACTCTTTTCCCGATGTGGGATAATATTACGCTTTGACATATTTTTGCTTGCTGCTTTTGGGTTTATCAGGTATTGTCAGTTTTAATTCGCCACTTGCTACAAGAGGCGCTACGATTTGTGACATTACGTGATTTTTAGATTTTCCTACAAATGATACTATTTCATCTCTTGAGCGAGGAATAACGCAGAAGTCAACAAGCGAACTGCCGTGTAAGTTATCACTATTAAATAGTCCATTTTTCATAAGGACTTTGAACTCTCCATGAACAGCAGAGAATACAGGGGTAGGTAGTCCTGCATTTGCAAATTCACTACGCATAGTAGGAATTCCCGAATATCTGTTTTCAGTCACATTCAAAAGTTCAAGCATATTCGCAAGTGCAGCATTTCTTGTTTCAGGACGAACTTTCCCGAGAGCATCAATGGATATTTTACCATAGAGTCCGCCGCTATTTATGATTTCCATACGGTCACGGTACATTTCTATACGAATCGGAACATTTTCTGTATGAACACTATAATCTCTGTGTACCAGAGCGTTCAGTATAGCTTCACGCACGGCACGAAGAGGGTATTCGGGTTTATCAGCTCTGTGCCCGTTATCATCAATTATAGTTTTTGTACGACTATTTTTACGTACAAACTCCACTGCTTCTTCAAGCATATCCGGAATGGCACCGGTAATGCGTTTATTATCAATAAATCGTTCACCACCATCGCCAAGAGTTCCTTGTTCTGTACCCGGGAGCGATATTGCAGTAATGCATAACTGTGGAAAATAACTTTGTGGGTATTTTGAAAATGTCATAAGTCCTGCAAGTGTAGGAAGACCGTCATTCACAATTCCCATAAGTTCCAAAATTTCGTCTTCACTTACATTGTCTGCCAAGTTTTTACGCTCAATTTTTACAGCTGACAAATAATCTGCCATTCTCTTTTCGTTAATCAAATTGAAATTGGCATTTTCAACCGTACGAATATCATCACGAGTTCTTTTTCTAAAGGCTTCATAACTGTAAATTTCATATTCGCTCATCGGTTCATCAGACTCCCCCACACGAACATAGGAACCTTTAATTCGTCCAACTCCTTTATAAAATACAGGACGCTCAGAAATATCAACGCCAGGAATCTCAGCAGATACAATGGTGTTACCATTAATTTCACATACCGTAAACAAAGCACGAACAGTAGGTTCCATTTGCTTGCATTGTTCAGTTACTTTTTTCTGTAAATCCTGTGCATTATAAACGCCACAAGGGTTATAATTATTCTTTTCGTCAATTCCAAATATAATAATACCACCTTCATCTTGATTTGAAAAAGATGAAAGTGTATCAAACAGTCTTGTCGGACAACCATGTGTTGCCGCTTTCAATTCAATGGTTTGAGTTTCGGAATGTATTGTTTTTAAATTTTTAACTAACTTTTTCAAGGCCTCAGTTTGCATTCACAATTCCTCCTTGTAAACTATAATCATATTATACACAATTTCTCAAAACACTCAAATATTAACGATTCAGAATCAAGAATTAACGATTTCGTTGATTCTATCGTTAATTCTCCTCATCAAAATACTTCGTTGAGGAACTATACTCGGACGGCGACATGTGCGAATATTTTTTGAACTGCAGGGAGAAATACTGGTAAGAGGAGTAGTTCAACATATTCGCGATCTGCGAGAAATTATATTGCCCCTCTCGTATCAGATGCTGGGCAGTCTTGATCTTAAGACTCGAAAAGAACTCGATCACTCCACATCCTTTATATTGATGGAATAACTGCTGCAGGTGAGAACGGCTGATGTTAATCGCCCGGCAGATATCTGCAACCGTCAGAGTATCATACACATGATTTTTAAGATAGTCGATCACCTGCTCCAGTGTTCTCTCATTGTTTCTCCTGGTATGGCTGGAAGACGCCGTAGGAAAACGCTGAATATCCGTGCTGTGAGAATATCTGCGCAGGATACTCAAAAGAAGAAGTTCCAAAGAAGACTTAATGATCTGTTCACTTCCAAAAGGTGTATTGGCATAGCGACGGAGAACAGAATCATAAGGATTATTGAACGGAGGATAAAACGTCCGTTTCGCTTCCGAGATGATCTGACTCAAATACTGGATCTCCGATTCCTTGATCCGAACGATCCGATCCTCAAAAAAACTCATGCATGGAGCCGTACAGTCAAAAGAGATGACGATCAGGTTTGGAGAACTCTTCTTGATCGTCCTCACAGCATGAAATTCATTCGGTTTGTGAAAGATAAGTTCCCCATTGCTCAGATGATATTTTTTATCGGCGGCGGTTACCTCAACGGTACCTGACTCTACAAAAAGTATTTCCCAAAAATCATGGGATTCCCCCTCAAATATAAAATCATGGGAATATTCAAAATAATGAATGGAGTAGAAATTCGTGATATTTAACTCCTGTTTCAAGATAATGCTCTGAAATTCTTGTTTCATCTCTGGAATCTCCTTTTTGCAGATCATTCTGTCCATTACCTATTATAACATAAAAATACCCTGATAGTTCAACACAAGTTCTTTTTGTGTCTTACTGTCAGGGTATGATCTCTCTTATTTATTTAAGATTAGTTTGTAATTGTCTTCTCTGTCTCTTTATCAAATACATGAATCTTATTAGCGTCAAGTGCAAACTTCACTGTATCGCCTGTTCTTGCTGCTGTTGTAGGCTCAACTCTTGCTGTCATGTTAGCGCCCTCGTAATCGAAGTATAAGAATACTTCTGCACCGAGCATCTCATATACACGAATCTTTGCCTCGATCACTGTCTCTGGAGATTTTGCGATGAAATCAGCCTCATCATGTACATCTTCCGGACGAATACCAAGAACAACTGTCTTTCCGTCATATCCGCCTTCGATCAGTTTTGCTGCTTTTGCTGGTGCAAGCTTGATCTCGGAAGGACCTGCCTGAAGATATACATCATTGCCTTTTACTTTACATACAGCGTCTACAAAGTTCATCTGTGGTGATCCGATAAATCCTGCTACGAACAGG
>CAYOSJ010000086.1:0-9842 GCA_964406595.1 uncultured Dorea sp. | reverse complement strand
GTGGAATTTCAAAATAAACTTGAAAAAAACGGAATAAATGTTACTATAAGAAGGGAAAGAGGCTCTGATATTGATGGAGCCTGTGGTCAGTTACGAAGACGTTATGCAGCAGATAAAGAGGAGAAATAGATGAAGTTTTATGCAATGACCGATGTGGGACGAAAAAGAGAGATCAATCAAGATTATGTATATGTTACTGATAAGCCAATAGGGCCGTTCCCGAATCTTCTCGTGGTTGCAGACGGTATGGGGGGTCATAAGGCAGGAGATTTTGCGTCTAAGTATACAGTAAAAGTTTTGAAAGAAGAATTGGAGAAAACGAATCTTAAGAAACCAGAGGAGATACTGAAAGAGGTAGTTCTCATTGCGAATCGCAAATTAATCCGTGCGGCTCAGTCCGATGTAAAACTGGAGGGAATGGGTACAACACTGGTGGTGGCAACCGTTATTGGCAATACGTTGTATTTCTCCAATGTGGGAGACAGCCGTCTCTATCTGATCAATGATAAGATACGTCAGATATCCAAAGATCATTCGCTTGTGGAAGAGATGGTCCGCCTTGGTGGTATCAAGGCAGAGGAAGCAAGAAATCACCCGGATAAGAACATTATTACCCGGGCGATGGGAGTAAAGGAAGATGTGGAAGCAGACCTTTACGAATACAGGCTGAAAAAGGGCGATATCATCCTGATGTGTACGGATGGGCTCAGTAACATGGTAGAAGAAGAGGATATGTTTGATATTATCAAAAGTGCAAGAGATATTGTAGAAGCAGTATTAATGCTGATCGAAAAGGCAAATAGTAATGGTGGGAGAGATAACATAGGGGTTGTTATGGCAGAGCCACTTGCAGAAGAGGTGAGTACATGGTAAAAGGCGGTATTTTTTTAGGAAAACGATATGAAGTAGTAAGCAAGATCGGCGCAGGCGGCATGGCAGATGTGTATAAGGGGAGAGACACGATGCTGAACCGTTATGTTGCCATTAAAGTATTAAAGAAAGAATATCGGGAAGACGATGATTTTGTCCGTAAATTCCGTTCCGAGGCGCAGGCGGCTGCGGGGCTTTTGAATCCGAATATTGTAAATGTATATGATGTAGGAGAAGACCGCGGGCTTTACTATATGGTCATGGAACTCGTGGAAGGGATTACGTTAAAGGATTATATTGAGAGAAAGGGAAGGCTTTCTCATAAAGAAGTGATCAGTATTGCGATCCAGATGTGTAACGGTATTGGCGCTGCCCATGCGGCAGGCATTATCCACCGTGATATCAAACCGCAAAATATCATCATATCAAGAGACGGCAAAGTAAAAGTCACGGATTTTGGTATCGCAAAGGCGACCACGTCTAATACCATCAGTTCCAATGCGATGGGATCTGTGCATTATTCTTCGCCGGAGCAGGCAAGGGGCGGATTCAGTGACGCCAAGAGTGACATCTATTCCATTGGTATCACATTATTTGAGATGGCTACAGGAAAAGTGCCATTTGATGGAGACTCTACGGTGTCCATCGCCATCAAGCATCTGCAGGAGGAGATTACGCCTCCGTCAGAATTTGTACCGGATATCCCATACAGTCTGGAGCAGATCATCTTAAAATGTACGCAGAAGAACAGTGAAAGAAGATATGCCAGTACGAACGCGCTGGTGCTGGATCTGAAACGTTCTTTGGTAGACCCGGATGGGGACTTTGTTGTGATCCCTCCGCTTCGGAATGCCAATACGGTCATCATCACAGATGAGGAACTGGACGATATCCGTCATTCTTATGAAGATGACGATGATTATGGCTATGATGAAGACGATTATGATGACGATGAGTATGAAGACGACGATGATTACGGCTATGATGAAGACGATTATGACGACGATGATTATGAGGATGAGTCAGACAAAAAGGGAGGAAAAAGTTCAGATGAAGTGAATCCGCGGATGAATAAGGTCATGAAGATCCTCATGATCGTTGTGGCGGTTATCATTGTATTTATCGCGGTTTTTGCAGTTGGAAGAGCTGCAGGACTTTTTAAATCTTTTGGTTCAGGAGTCATCGCCGATGAAAGCGAAACGAAGGTAAAAGTTCCTGACGTAGTCGGTAAATCGGAAGAAGAGGCGAAAGCGATCCTGAAAAAGAAGGGACTTGGGATTAAAGTTGTGGCAAGGGAAGAGTCCAAGAAGTATGAAGAAGGGATCGTAAGTGAGCAGAAGCAGGAAGCAGGTTCCAGGGTGGCTAAAAATACCACGATCCAGGTAGTGGTAAGTTCAAAACTGGTCGGCGACGAGATCGTCGTTCCGGATGTATCAGGGTTGAGTGAAGACGAAGCGCAGAAGGAACTGAAAGACGCCGGATTTAAGAAGGTCACCGCGGAAGCAAAATATAGCGACAGTGTAGCGGAGGGCGATGTTATTGAGACGACGCCTGCAGCAGGCACGAAGGCAACCGAAGAGACAGAGATCAAGATGATCGTCAGCAAGGGTGCAGAAAAAGTAAAGATCCCGGATGTGAAAGGGATGACACAGGCAGAAGCAGAGGAGGCGCTTACGAGCATCGGGCTTACCATTGCGGACATCAGTACAGAATATAGTAACAGCGTAGAGGCAGGAAGAGTGATCTCCCAGGATCCAAGTGGCAAGAAAGTAGAGAAGGGTACAGGAGTATCACTTGTGATCAGCGATGGTAAGAAACCGGATGATAAGGTCAGTGTCACAAGTTTTATCGGAGCGTATGAGAGTGACCTGTTAAGCTGGGCTTCTTCGAATGGACTGAATGCGGCAGCATCAGGTTCATCATACAGTAATAACTATGCAGCGGGTGTGGTCATATCCCAAAGTCCGTCATCAGGAAAGGTGAATAAGGGATCTACCATCAGTTATACGGTAAGTCTTGGACCGGAGCCGACACAGCCGGACACCGGTGAAGGCGAAAGCGGAAACGAGGGTATGGAATAAGCGTTATGCAGGGAAAGATAGTAAAAGGAATTGCCGGATTCTACTACGTTCATGTAGTAGGATCCGGTGTTTATGAATGTAAGGCAAAAGGAATATTCCGAAAAGAAAAGACGAAACCACTGGTTGGTGATAATGTAGAGATAGAGATACTGGACGAAGAGCAGAAGAAAGGGAACATTACGACGCTTCTTCCAAGGCGCAATGAACTGGTGCGTCCCGCAGTTGCCAATATCGATCAGGCGCTTGTTGTATTTGCGGCGGCAAAGCCAAGCCCTCATTTTAATCTTCTGGACCGTTTTCTTGTGATGATGAGTTGTAAGGAAATTCCGGTCGTCCTGTGTTTTAATAAAGAAGATATCGTGTCAGAAGAAGAGCGGGCAGAACTTGAGGACATCTATAAAGACTGTGGCTGTACGCTTTTATTTGCCAGCGCCAGGGAGGGCAGGAATGTGGAAAACCTCCGGGAACTTCTGCGGAATAAGACGACTGTGATAGCAGGTCCTTCCGGTGTGGGGAAGTCGTCTCTTATTAATCGGCTGAATCCGGACGCGAATATGGAGACAGGAAGTATCAGCCGTAAGATCGAGAGAGGAAGACATACGACGAGACATTCTGAACTCTTCCCGCTTGGAGAGGATTCCTATATTATGGATACGCCGGGTTTTAGTTCTCTCTATGTGAATGATTTTGAGAAGGAAGAACTGAAATATTATTTTGCAGAATTTGCGCCTTATGAGGGAACCTGCAGATTCAATAGCTGCGATCATGTACATGAGCCGGGATGTGCGGTAAAAGAAGCAGTGGAACAGGGAATTATCCACAAAGTAAGGTATGAGGATTATCTGGAAATGTATAAGGAATTGCAAGAGAAGAGGAGGTATTAGAAGATGAAGCAGATTTTGGCACCGTCAATCTTGTCGGCAGATTTTAAAAAATTAGGCGAGCAGATAGCAGTTTGCGAGCAAAAAGGTGCAGGGTACCTTCATTTTGATGTGATGGATGGGATGTTTGTCCGTAATATTTCCTTTGGGATCCCGGTTTTGGAATGTATCAAAGGACATACGAAAATGGCATTGGACGTACATCTGATGATTGAAGAACCCATTCGGTATGTAGAAGCATTTGCAAAAGCGGGAGCGGACATTCTGACTGTGCACTACGAGGCGTGTAAAGATGTGCAGGCGACCATTGACAGGATTCATGACTGCGGGATCAGGGCAGGAATCACGATCAAACCAGATACACCGGTGGAAGTGCTGGAACCGTTCCTTGGTCAGGTTGAGATGTTCCTGATCATGTCGGTAGAGCCGGGGCTGGGAGGCCAGGGATTTATTCCGGAGTCACTGGATAAGATCCGTACCTTGCGGAACATGTTAGAAGAACGGAAACTGAGAACGGATATTGAAGTAGACGGCGGTATCAAGACAGATAATGTGGCGAAGGTGGCAGAGGCAGGCGCGAATGTCATGGTAGCGGGTTCCGCTGTATTTAAGGGAGATATCGGTACAAATGTTTCTGAATTTGTGAGGATTTTAAAAGAGTATGAGTAAACGAACGATTATTGTAAGTGGCGGACTTCTGGAGGAAGACTTCGTACTTCCCATTTTGAAAAGTGAAGAGACGGAATATATCGTAGGCGTGGACAAGGGACTGCTTTTTCTATATAAGCACGGGATCGAACCAGATTATATCGTAGGAGACTTTGACAGCGCGCCGGAAGACGTCGTAAATTATTATAAAGAAGAGACGAATATTCCCATTCGGGAATTTAATTCTGTAAAAGATGCGACGGATACGGAGAATGCGATCAGGCTTTGCCTGGGGCTGCGAAGAGAAAACATCTGGATCCTGGGCGCAACAGGTGCAAGAGTGGATCATCTCTGGGCAAATATCCAATGCCTGAAGATCGCAAGAGAGGCAGGGGCTGAGGCAGTTATCCTGGACAGTTATAACAGGATCCGCCTGATCGACGAGAGTATCGTGCTCAGACGGGAAGAGGCTTATGGGAAATACTTTTCCCTGTTTCCGCTTGGGGGAACTGTATGTGATTTTAATATCAAAGGGGCGAAGTATCCGCTGGCTTATCATGTGCTGACGCCTTATGACAGTTTGTGCGTGAGCAATGAATTTGAAGAAGATGAAGTTGAGATCTCATTTCCGTTCGGAGACGTTATCCTGATGGAAACAAGAGATTAGAAACAGAGGAAGAAAAAGTGGTGTTTTTGACAAATTTTTGATATACTATAATTAATTATGGATGAAAGGAGGACATATTATGCCAACAGTAAATGTGAATGTACAACCGGCAATTATTAGTTGGGCACTTAGTCAGACTAGCGAAGAAAAGTTGGGCACAAAACTTGTGGAAAATATTAAACAATGGCTTGATGGTACGAAATGTCCGACTTTTAACCAAATAGAGGACTTCAGTAAGAAATCTCATATTCCGTTAGGCTATTTCTTTTTGCAAACACCGCCAGTTGAACAGATTAGTTTGTTAGAATACAGAACACTTGATAGTATAGAATTAGCGAATCCGAGTCGAAATTTGATTGATACTATTCGTGAGATGGAAGCAGTTCAGGAGTGGATGATTAATTATCGAAAAGAATGGAATTATGATATAATTCGTGTTGTTGGGAGTTTAAAAGATATTACGGATATAAAGATAATCGCAGATGCGATCCGTAATGATCTGGGACTTAATGTTGAATGGTATAGAGAATGTGCTAATTCTTCTGAGGCGTTCAATAAGGTAAGAAGACTTTTGGAAGAATGCGGAATTGTCGTGATGATGAATGGTATTGTTGGTAAAAATACCCATCGTGTATTAGATATAAATGAATTTAGGGCATTTGCAATGGTGAATGAATGGGCGCCATTGATTTTTATTAATGGTGCAGATTCTGCAGGCGGAAAAATATTTTCTTTGTTTCATGAGATTGTACATCTTTGGATTGGAGAAAATGATTTATATAATGACAGAAGATATTCTACAAGTGACATAAAGCCGATTGAAGTTATTTGCAATGCTGTGGCGGGAGAATTGATAGTGCCGGAGGTTGTATTTCTTCAAAAATGGAGTAATAGTACAAATGGCGATATAGATATATATGAAAGGATTAAGGAACTGGGCAGAATGTTCCGTTGTAGTGATAGCGTCATTGCCCGTAGGGCTTTAGATAATGGGAAGATTGATAAGAGTGTATATAATCAGGTGATAACAGATGCCATCGAAGCGTACATTCAGAATAAACAAGAAAAGGGTTCTGGAGGAGATTATTATAGAGTTGCCCGTAGTAAATTAGACAGCGTTTTTGTACGTGCGTTATGCGAAAGTGTAAATAGTGGGAGAACTTCCTTTACGGAAGCTTACCGATTAACGAATACTACCAGCAAAACATTTTCGGAAGTTGTAAGCGGACTTGGAGGTGTTTTGTGGTAAATTCATCAGAAAAATTCTTGATTGATGCAAATACATTGATGACAGCGTCAAGATTCTTTTATGCTTATGATTTAGTTCCCTCATTTTGGGAAATTTTCGAAAATGAGATAAAAGCGGGTAATATAGTTCTGCTTGATATGGTAAAAACCGAGATTGATAAGGGGCAAGATGAATTAAAGCAGTGGATATCTGAAAGGAAAGATGATTTTGAAGTCTGTAATCATGTTGATTCAGAAATAATTCCTAAATATGCAGAAGTAATGCGATATATTCAAGAGTGTGGCTTTTACAATGAAAAAGGTTTGAATGATTGGGCTGGAAATGAGGTTGCAGATCCATGGCTTATTGCAGTAGCCGCTGCGAAAGGATATAAATTGATTACCTTTGAACAGTCCGCAGGTTCATTAAATGTTAAGAATAAAAGTGGACGTGTGAAGATACCGGATGTTGCGAAACATTTCGATGTAGAAGTGTATACTTTATACCACATGATGCGTCAACTCAAGATGAAAATTTAATAAAAAATGAATTTGGCACCCGGGTAGTTGAAAAATGCTGCCTGGGTGTATATGATATGTCTTGTGACACTTGCAGTGGTATTTGGTAAGAATGACAAGATGCATACACCTTGTAAAATAAAGAAAGTTTAAGGAGGAAATATAGAAGATGAAATTAGGGATCGTCGGTTTGCCGAATGTTGGCAAAAGTACATTATTTAACTCACTGACAAAGGCAGGTGCGGAGTCGGCAAACTATCCGTTCTGTACCATTGACCCGAATGTGGGCGTCGTGACAGTGCCGGATGAGAGACTGAATGTATTGGGAGAGATGTATCAGACGAAGAAGATCATCCCGGCGGCTATTGAATTTGTGGATATCGCCGGACTTGTAAAAGGAGCGTCTAAAGGAGAGGGGCTTGGAAACCAGTTCCTTGCAAATATCCGTGAGGTAGATGCGATCGTGCATGTAGTGCGCTGTTTTGAGGACAGCAATATCGTGCATGTAGATGGAAGTATCGATCCCCTTCGGGATATTGAGACCATTAATCTGGAACTTATCTTTTCTGATCTGGAGATCCTGGAGCGAAGGATCGCCAAGACAGTGAAACTCTCCAGAAATGATAAGACAGCAGCCAAAGAACTGAAACTTTTGGAGAAGATCAAGGCTCATCTTGAAGACGGAAAACTTGCAAAGACATTTGAGGGAGCGACCGATGAGGAAGAGGAAGCATGGCTTGGAAGCTATAACCTTCTGACGTATAAACCTGTGATCTATGCTGCAAATGTAGCAGAAGACGACTTGGCAGACGACGGTGCATCGAATGAGGGTGTGGCAAAAGTGCGCGAGTATGCAGACGGAGAGAACAGTGAAGTGTTCGTTGTGTGTGCGCAGATCGAGCAGGAGATTGCAGAACTTGAAGACGATGAGAAAAAAATGTTTCTGGAGGATCTGGGGTTGACAGAATCAGGCTTGGAGAAACTGATCAAAGCAAGTTACAAACTTTTGGGACTTATCAGTTATCTTACAGCGGGAGAGCCGGAGGTACGTGCATGGACGATCACACAGGGAACGAAGGCTCCACAGGCGGCAGGAAAGATCCATACGGATTTTGAACGTGGATTTATTCGTGCGGAGGTTGTATCTTACGATGATCTTATAGCGTGCGGAACGCATACGGCAGCCAAGGAAAAAGGTCTGGTTCGTCTGGAAGGAAAAGAGTATGTTGTAAAAGACGGCGATATTATGTTGTTTAGATTCAATGTATAGTATACAAAGGATTGGCGGCAGGAACAGGCAGGAAGGAAGTATTGTATAAATGGACACAATGATTGCGTTTCCTAATATCGGGATATATCTGGAAGATGTAGGAGACCATATTACTGTATTTAATTTTGATATTGCATTTTATGGAATGATCATCGGTCTGGGGATTCTGACCGGAATCTTCATCGCAGTAAAGGAAGCAAAAAGAACTGGGCAGAACCCGGAAGATTACCTGGATTTTGCTATGTATGCGGTTATCTTCTCCATCATTGGAGCGAGAATCTATTATGTGGTATTTTCATGGGATATGTACAAGGATGATTTATTGAGTATATTGAATATCAGGCAGGGCGGGCTTGCGATCTACGGAGGTGTCATCGCCGCTGTCATTACAGCATTTGTGTATGCGCGGATCAGGAAGATGTCTGCGCCGCTGATCTTTGATACGGCAGGACTTGGGCTGGTGGCAGGACAGGCGATCGGGCGATGGGGGAATTTCTTCAACCGTGAGGCGTTCGGTGAGTATACGGACAGCCTTTTCGCCATGCGTCTTCCGGTAAGTGCAGTCAGAAGTTCGGATATTACGGAATTCATGTGGGAGAATATGGAGACGATAGATGGAGTAGACTTTATTCAGGTGCACCCGACATTTTTGTATGAATCTCTGTGGTGCCTGATGGTACTGGTACTTCTTTTATTATATCGTAAGCATAAAAAGTTTGACGGAGAGGTATTTCTTTTCTATCTCTTTGGGTATGGATCTGGAAGAGTGTGGATCGAAAGTCTCCGGACCGATCAGCTGCTGCTTCCGAATACGACAGTCCCGGTGTCACAGCTGCTGGCGGGAGTGCTGGTCGTGGCGTCGTTGGGAATGATCGTGTATTTTCGCAGGAAAGTCAAAAAGTGTATATAAAAATGAACAAAAATAGACCGAACTATTACTAGACTTTTAGTGATGTTCGGTCTATAATAACTGTATACGTCAAAGTATAGGACATGTATTGTATTATATTTTAAGGAGGAACAACAAAAATGGCAAGAAAAATGAAGACCATGGATGGTAATCAGGCAGCAGCTCATGCGTCATACGCATATACAGAAGTTGCAGCCATCTACCCGATCACACCATCATCTGTCATGCCGGAACATGTAGATGAGTGGGCAACGGAAGGTAGAAAGAATATTTTTGGACAAACTGTACAGGTGACAGAGATGCAGTCAGAAGCAGGAGCAGCAGGTGCTGTGCACGGTTCTCTGGCAGCAGGTGCTCTTACAACAACTTTTACAGCTTCTCAGGGCTTACTGTTGATGATTCCTAACTTATATAAAGTGGCAGGTGAGCAGCTTCCGGGTGTATTCCACGTATCCGCCCGTGCACTTGCAAGCCATGCTTTATCTATTTTCGGTGATCACTCAGATGTGTATGCCTGTCGTCAGACAGGAGCAGCGATGCTTTGTGAGTCCAGTGTACAGGAAGTTATGGACTTAACACCGGTTGCACACTGTGCAGCATTAAAAGGAAAACTTCCATTTATCAACTTCTTTGATGGATTCCGTACATCTCATGAGATCCAGAAGATCGAGACATGGGATTATGAAGATTTAAAAGAAATGCTGGATATGGATGCAATCGATGAGTTCAGAAATCATGCACTGAATCCAAATCACCCATGCCAGAGAGG
>CAYOSJ010000085.1:0-9936 GCA_964406595.1 uncultured Dorea sp. | reverse complement strand
CAAGTCCATTATCATCACTATGAACCATGATAAGTCCGCCGATACTTCTTGTGGACCAGCCCCAGGAAGTCTCATATACGCTATGAAGCTGGTTGTTCTTATCTACATACTTAATGCCAAATGCATCTGGGAATCCACTTCCGAAGAAATGGCTTGTTGCAGACTGCAGTGCCTTACCATCATGCATAAGTGCCTCAATGGTATACGTATCCTGTGCTCCTGCAAATTTCTCATGCTCTGCTTTTCTTCCTGATACGAAAGGAATAGCAAGTGTTTCTCTATAACAATCCTCATATACATGAAGCATCTGGATCGTACGCTCCTCCGCCTCTTCGTATGTTGCATGAATCGTATGCCCTTCCTGCCACAAAAACTCTCTGGAACGTAAGAACGGTCTTGTTGTTTTCTCCCAACGGAGTACGGAGTTCCACTGGTTCCATACTTTCGGAAGATCTCTGTGGGATTTTACAGTTCTTGCCCATAAATCACAGAATAATGTCTCGGACGTCGGACGAATACAGAGCCTCTCCTGAAGTCTTTCCATACCGCCATGTGTTACCCATGCAACTTCCGGTGCGAATCCATCGATATGATCTGCTTCCTTCTCCAAAAGGCTCTCCGGAATCAGAAGCGGCAATGATACATTCTCTACTCCTGTCTCTTTAAAACGTCTGTCCAGGTCAGCCTGGATCAATTCCCAAATAGCGTAACCATTTGGCAAATAATTAAGACAACCCTTAACACTTGAATAATCGCACAGTTCAGCCTCTCTTACAACATCTGTGTACCACTGTGCAAAGTTTTCATCACGTGGTGTGATCTTTTTTACTAATTTTTCCTTTGCCATCTCTCTTCTCCTTCTTTTCCTGCAGGGCCCTTGCCCCACGATATTATTCTTCGGGAGCACCTTTTTCATGTAAAATAAAAACGCCAAGTCCTCGCTCCCCCAAAGGGACCGAAAATCTCGGCGGTACCACCCTCGTTAACTGCACTCTTCCTGCAGTTCCCTTAATTACCGTTAACGCCGGACATACGCTGCATTCTCATGCAGAGGCTCCAAGGCGGGTTCTACATAAGTTCCAGGCAGGAATCTCGCACCATACGATTCCCTCTCTGCTGCCAGCTTATATATACTATTCCTCTTCAGCACCCGATTTATAATCCAATTTAACCGTAATTCTATAATACCGGGAAATATTTGTCAAGACAAAGCGGGAAATTCTCCCTCAAATTTCCCGCTTCTCTTTAGACATATTTCTTTTAGATACTTCTTAGAAAAGTAACCTTGCATTGGATTTTCATATTATAACATACTTTTTAACACTTGTATATATGCCCCAGGCGTGGTTAAATAATAGAAAACAGCAGTATTTTGGGAGGAAATATCATGAAACCCGCGCATTTACAGGCTTTGTACGAAGATAACCACATAATTGTATGTTACAAACCGCGACAAATTGCAACACAATGTAGCAAAATCGGACAAATCGACATGGTTAGTTTAATTAAAAATCACCTTGCACAAAAATCACCCGGGCATCCGCAAAACAAAGAACCTTATCTGGCTGTCATCCACAGGTTAGATCAGCCCGTTTGCGGTATTCTTGTCTTTGCAAAAACTCCATTTGCCGCAAAAGAATTAAATAAACAACTTACCAACGAAGGGTTCGGAAAATATTACCGCGCTCTTGTAGAAGGCATCCCTCCCGCACCGGAAGGTACTTTGGAAAATTATCTTGTAAAAGACGGACGCACCAATACCTCACGCATCTGCGATAAAAACACACCAGGAGCAAAATTAGCAAGAATTCACTATAGCACCGTCAAAATGGGACAGGGTTTTTTCAATCTGGGACGGAGTAAATCTAATTTTACCCCGTCCCAGATTGAACTTCATATTCACCTCGACACCGGGCGCCATCATCAGATCCGCGTCCAACTCGCGGGCATCGGCTGTCCGATTGTTGGAGACACCAAGTACAACCCGCATATTTCCTCGCAAAAACACAGGCAGAAACTCTGCCTGTGTGCATACAAACTTAAGTTCAGACATCCTAAAACGAATGAACTGCTATGTTTTGAACTTCCTGCAGAAGAAGACAATGAGAGCCTATTATAATAACCCTCTCCCACAAAATGGGACAGGGTTAAATGAATCCGGGACGGGGTAAATTTAAATTTACCCCGTCCCAGATTAAATTACTCTTCTTCTGGCTGCTCGCGCAGTATTTCTTCATATTTTTCAAGAATAATGCTCTGAATGTTCTCTCTTGTACTAGAGTTAATCGGATGTGCAATATCACGATATTCTCCGTCCAGTGCTTTCTTGCTGGGCATAGCAATGAAGAATCCCTTCTCTCCTTCGATGACTTTGATGTCATGTACTACGAACTCATCATCCAGTGTAATGGATACCACCGCTTTTAACTTGCCTTCTTTTGCAACTTTACGTACGCGTACATCTGTAATCTGCATGGTTAACAGCTCCTTTCTTCTAAAGCCGCACTATAAACTACAGTGCAAACCTTTCGTTCTTTTCGACAACTACTTTCACACCATTCTCTCCAACATGACGTGTATTTGCCCGAATTGTATCACGACTTTCTACGATGCAGTTCTCAATATACGTGTTATCTCCCAGATATACGTCGTTCAGAATAATTGAATTCTTAATCACACAATTGTTCCCTACAAATACTTTCTTAAAAATAACAGAATTCTCTACTGTTCCGTTAATAATACATCCACTTGCCACAAGACTGTTTTTCACAGCAGAACCTGGATTATATTTTGCCGGCGGCAAATCACTTACTTTAGAGTAAACGTCCGGGTACTGCTTAAAGAAATAATCTCTGACTTCCGGTTTCAAAAAGTCCATATTTGTCTTGTAATAAGCATCTACAGTTGCAATGTTGCTCCAGTAATCCTTTATCTTATAACCGTATATTTTTTTCAGATTTCTGTATCTGATCAAAATATCTGTTACAAAATCATGTCTCTCTTCCTCTGCACTATGCTCGATCATATCGATCAGTAGTCTTCTTCTGATAATATATATTCCCGTAGAAATCGTGGTTACATTGGTAACTACCGGTTTCTCCTCAAATTCCTGAATACGCATAGTATCGTCCATCTTAATAATACCAAAACGACCTGCATCCTCACCTGGCTTCAGGTCTGTGCATACAACCGTAATATCAGCCTTCTTCTCCATGTGATATTCCAGTACTTTATTATAATCCATCTTGTACACTGCATCACCAGAAGCAATGATCACATACGGTTCATGACAATTCTTCAGGAAATCAAGATTCTGATAGATTGCATCGGCAGTTCCTCGGTACCAGTACCCATTATCCAATGTAATGGTCGGTGTAAATACATAAAGTCCTCCCTGCTTTCTTCCAAAATCCCACCATTTAGAAGAATTCAAATGCTCATTCAAAGAACGTGCATTATACTGTGTAAGAACTGCTACTTTCTGAACATGAGAATTGGACATATTACTAAGTACAAAGTCAATCGCTCTGTAACTTCCTGCGACAGGCATAGCTGCTACGGCTCGTCTATGTGTCAATTCTTTCATTTTATTACTGTTACCGCCTGCTAATATAAGTCCTACTGCTTTCATGCTATCTCACCTGCCTTTATCAATGTTTCTCCGCTCTCCAAAACACCGTTCGGATAATCTTCTTTTACAGTAATACCGCTTATTGCAGTATTCTTTCCAACTTGTACACCATTCGGAACAACAGAATTCTCGCCGATCGTTACAAGTCCGAAAGAGTAGATCGCCGGTTTTAACTTATTCGGCACATCACTTCCGATTCCAAGAGTAACATTATCGCCAATCTTCGTTCTCTCTGCGATGATTGCCTTATCGATCACACAATTCTCACCGATCGCCGCATCCTTCATGATAATAGAATCTCTGACGATCGCTCCCTCTTTAACTATAACACCGGAGCCGATGATACAGTTATGTACCTCGCCATATATCTCAGAACCATTACCGATGATACTTCTCTCTATCACAGATTTTTCAGCAACATATTGTGGCGGAAGAATTCCACTGTTTGTATAAATCTTCCAATACTCTTCGTAAAGATTAAATTCAGGAACGATGTCAATAAGTTCCATATTTGCTTCCCAATAAGAACCAAGCGTTCCTACATCTTTCCAGTATCCATTGTACTCGTAAGCAAAGAGTCTCTGTCCCTTCTCATGGCAATAAGGAATAATATGCTTACCAAAGTCACAGCCAGGCTCGTCCTTCAATGCAAGAAGCGCATCGCGAAGCACCGGCCAACTAAAGATATAGATACCCATAGATGCCAGGTTACTCTTGGGCTGCGGCGGTTTCTCCTGGAACTCTGTGATCTTTCCACCGTCATCTGTAACTACGATTCCAAAACGGCTTGCCTCTTCCATCGGTACCGGCATCGCTGCAATCGTGATATCAGCATTATTTTCCTTGTGATAATCGAGCATGATCTCATAATCCATCTTGTAAATATGATCGCCAGAAAGAATCAATACATAATCCGGATTATAATTTGCCATATAATCCAGATTCTGAAATATCGCATTGGCTGTACCGGTATACCATTCACTATTCTCACTCTTCTCATAAGGCGGAAGAACGGTAACACCACCAATATTACGGTCTAAATCCCACGGAATACCAATTCCAATGTGCGTGTTAAGACGCAGCGGCTGATATTGCGTCAACACTCCTACGGTATCAATGCCTGAGTTAATGCAGTTACTAAGCGGAAAGTCAATAATCCTATATTTACCTCCAAAAGCAACTGCCGGCTTGGCCACTTTTGCTGTAAGCACACCGAGTCTGCTGCCCTGACCACCAGCCAGCAGCATTGCTATCATTTCTTTCCTTCTCATGTCATCACCCCTTCTATATATCTGTCTCATTAATTGTACCACATAATTTTTATTTAGTGAACATATTTTACAAATAAAATGAATTTTTTGTGAACTTTTTATTAAAATATACCAAAAAATTAACGGTTGGTTTTTTCACCATATATGTTTATAATATATGAAGAAGGTAATTTTAATATTACTACATCCGTTAGGAGGAATTTGATGTATAAAATCAATTTTAAACAACCTGTTCATGTACACTTTATCGGAATCGGCGGCATCAGTATGAGCGGACTTGCAGAGATTCTTCTGAAAGAAGGCTTCACCGTATCAGGTTCTGATAATAAGAAATCTTCACTCACCAATCAGTTAGAGCGCGCGGGGGCAACTGTATTCTATGGTCAGAAGGCCTCTAATATCATAGAAGGAATTGATGTTGTCGTATATACAGCTGCTATCCATGAAGACAATGAAGAATACCGCGCCTGCGTGAACGCCGGCCTTCCTATGTTAAGTCGCGCGGAACTTCTCGGGCAGCTTATGAACAACTACAACATCCCGATCGCCGTATCCGGTACACACGGAAAAACTACAACAACTTCCATGCTGTCACATATCCTTCTCGCCGGAGAAATGGATCCTACCATATCCGTAGGCGGTATTTTAAATGCTATTGGTGGTAATATCCGTGTAGGAAACTCTGATATCTTCGTAGCCGAAGCATGTGAATATACGAACAGTTTCTTACATTTCTTCCCGAAAATAAGCATTATATTGAATATAGATAAAGACCATCTGGATTTCTTCAAGGACTTAGATGACATCCGTCATTCTTTTCGCAGATTTGCAGAACTTCTGCCCGCGGACGGCTGCCTGGTCATCAACGGCGAGATTCCAAATGTGGAAGAGATCACAGAAGGACTTCCGTGCAAAGTATGTCTTTACGGCTTAAGCGGCGATATGAATTACGGCGCTGTCAATATTGCACACGACAGGCAGGGCAAAGTTTCTTTTGACTTTACAAAGGACGGTGTATTCGTTGAACGGATCTTTCTGTCTGTAAATGGAACTCACAACGTGTCGAACGCGTTATCCGCCCTTGCTGTGGCTGACCAGTTACATATTCCAACCGAAACTTCCCAGAAGGGACTTAAGAGTTTCACCGGAACAAAACGCCGTCTTGAATACAAAGGTGAGATAAATGGAATCACTGTGATCGATGACTATGCCCATCACCCGACGGAGATTACCGCCACCCTTACATCGGCAGATCATTATCCTCATCGTGAGATCTGGTGTATCTTCCAGCCTCACACTTACACACGTACAAAGGCCTTATTTCCGGAATTTGTGGAAGCTTTATCTATCACAGACCACGTGATTCTTACGGATATTTACGCCGCAAGAGAAACGGACACCCTTGGCGTATCTGCCAAAGACGTAGCAGACGCACTGAAGGAAAAAGGTTGTGACGTATACTATTTTAGTTCTTTTGAAGACATAGAAAATTTCTGTCTGGGTCATTGTGAAAAAGGGGACCTGTTGATAACTATGGGAGCCGGAGATGTTGTAACCATCGGTGAAAACCTGCTTAAAAAATAATTATCCACATTTTCCCCATAATTTTATCCACAAAAAACTTGATTTTGGGCTCAAAAACTTCTTTATCTGCCTGTCTTCCTGGTGCTATAATAATCTGCACGAGGGAGAGAGTTATTGCTACGAGGAGGACTGGCAGAAGTTATGACAAAGTTAACATTGACCAACCATGTACAAAGTGATACGACTGTACTTGAAAACAAATTTATAGATCAATACATGGCAAAAGCGAACGGAGAATATGTAAAAGTATACCTTCTCCTTTTGCGCCATCTGAACATGCCTACCGGGACTCTCACGATCTCCGAGATCGCTGATCTTTTAGAACTTACGGAGAAAGACGTGATCCGCGCACTTGACTACTGGAAAGAGCAAGGACTCTTAGATTATGAGAGAGCTCCGAATACAGCACCTGTAATTTCTACAGAGGTTCCGCTTCCTGCCGTACAGGCTCCGGCACCAATTGTTCCGAGCATTCAGCAGTATAAGAACCGCAAGGAGTTCCGTGAACTTCTTTTTGTGGCAGAACAATATCTTGGAAAAACTCTGTCCACGACAGATGTCGATACGATCACTTACTTTTACGAGACACTTCATATGTCTTCCGATTTGATCGAATACCTCATCGAATACTGTGTGGAGAACGGTCATAAAAGTATACATTATATTCAAAAAGTTGCACTTTCCTGGCACGAACGCCAGATTACCACTGTCGAAGAGGCGAAAAGCGGAACTCTTCTCTACAACCGGAACTGTTATTCCGTATTAAATGCATTTGGCATTAAGGGACGTGCTCCGGCAGCCGCAGAACTTGCTTACATAAAAAAATGGAACGAGGAATACGGGTTTTCTCTTGACATTATCGTAGAAGCCTGTCATCGTACAATCAACACCATTCACCAGCCAAGTTTCGATTACGCAGATTCTATTTTGAAAAACTGGCTTGAGAAAGAAGTCCATCATCTGAAAGATATCCACGTGTTGGATGAGGGATTCTTAAAAGAGAAAGAACGTAAGAAAAAACAACCTTCCAAAACTTCCGGGTCCAAAAATAAATTTAACAATTTTGAAGGACGCTCCTATGATATGAATGAACTGGAGCGCCGATTAATCCAACAATAGACCATTACACAGACAACTTAGGCACTACGCCGGGCAATATTACAAGGAGCACATTCATTCATGGCATTATCCAATTCCCAGTACGATGAACTTATGCGTACCTACGAACAGAGACAACTGGAAAACGAACATACTCTCCGCAGGCATTACGAAGAGGTGTATTCCAGGATTCCACAAATACAGGAAATCGATGATACCATATCTTCTCTTAGCATACGAAAAGCCAAGAGTTTGTTAGACGGTGATGAATCTGCTCTTTCTTCTTTTAGATCCGAGATGAATAAACTGATCAAAAAGAAGGAGACGCTTCTTGAGGAAAACCATTTTCCGTCCGACTATCTGGAACTTCACTATACCTGTCCTGATTGTAAGGACACCGGATATATCGGTACTGAGAAATGCCACTGTTTCAGAAGAGCCATTATTGAACTTTTGTACGAGCAGTCGAATCTGCAGGGGATTCTTGCACAGGAGAACTTTGACACCTGTCGCCTTGACTACTATTCCCCAGGTCATATAGATCCACTGACCGGACGCTCTTCCAGAGAATCCATGGAGACAGCGCTCCATGCCTGTCATGCTTTTGTAGATACATTTTCTACGGATTTTCGTAACATTTTATTATATGGTGATACCGGTGTGGGAAAGACCTTCCTCTCTCACTGTATCGCAAAAGAACTGATCGAACATGCGTATTCTGTCATTTACTTCTCGGCTTCCCGTTTGTTTGAACTGCTTGCCAAAGAAGCTTTCGGAAAACATGTCCCGGAAGAAAATGACCTTTTAACTCATATATATGACTGTGACCTTCTCATCATCGATGACCTGGGCTCAGAATTATCCAATTCCTTTACCGTCACCAGACTTTTTACGGTATTAAACGAACGGATACTTCGTCGCAGATCCACCGTCATATCCACAAATCTCGCACTTGAGGATATGAAATCCATCTATTCCGAACGCATCTTTTCCCGCATCAGCAGCAATTACACCATGCTGCGTATGACGGGTGATGATATTAGAATTCAAAAAAAACTATTAGCCTTGGGAGGTACAACAAATGATACGCCGTAACGAACGTATATTGGACAACATTCCGATCGGATCACTGGGCATTATCGCCCTCGAAAGCTGCAAAAATATGGGAGAAATGATCAACGACTATCTTGTAACATGGAGAAGAGACGACGGCCACACATACAAGAACGATGTCGTATATAGCGGATACGAGCGCAGCACTTACCTGATCGACGCAAAAGTCCCTCGTTTTGGTTCTGGTGAAGCCAAAGGAATTATCGAAGAATCCGTAAGAGGACGTGATCTTTATGTTATGGTAGATGTATGTAACTACAGCCTTACTTACTCGTTGACAGGACATGTAAACCACATGTCACCGGACGATCATTTTCAGGATCTTAAAAGGATCATCGCTGCTGTCGGCGGAAAAAGCAGACGTTTAAATGTCATTATGCCATTCCTTTATGAGAGCCGCCAACACAAAAGAGGAAGCCGCGAATCTCTCGACTGTGCCCTCGCACTTCAGGAACTGGTCAGAATGGGTGTTGACAACATCATCACCTTCGACGCACATGACCCGAGAGTGCAGAATGCGATTCCATTAAGCGGTTTCGAAACTGTAAAGCCAACCTATCAATTTGTGCAGGGATTACTTAGAAGTTATGATGACCTTCAGATCGACAGCGAGCACATGATGGCGATCAGCCCGGATGAGGGCGCCACAGAACGTGCGGTATATCTTGCCAATGTTTTGAATCTTGACATGGGTATGTTCTATAAGAGACGTGATTACACGAAGATCGTAGACGGACGCAACCCGATCGTTGCCCATGAGTTCCTTGGCTCTTCCGTAGAAGGAAAAGATGTGATCATTTTAGATGACATGATCTCCTCCGGTGACAGTATCTTAGATGTTGCCAGACAGTTAAAACAGCGCAAAGCAAAACGAATCTTCGCTGCCGCTACATTTGGCCTGTTCACCAACGGGCTTGAAAAATTTGACGAGGCTTACGAAGAAGGCATCATTGATGCTATCCTTACGACAAACCTGATCTATCAGACGCCGGAACTCCTGTCACGCCCATACTACATTAACTGTGACATGAGCAAATATATTGCTCTGATGATCGATACTCTCAACCACGACGGTTCCATCAGCAGTATCTTAAGCCCGGATGAACGTATCCGATATGCGGTAGATGAATATAAGGCAAAACATAAATAGATGACAATGTAAAAACTGGCAACAGGCAAACGAAAAATATTGAAAAGCATATAAGGAAACCCACAGATTAATCCGTGGGTTTCCGTTTT
>CAYOSJ010000084.1:0-10031 GCA_964406595.1 uncultured Dorea sp. | reverse complement strand
CGATAAAATTGTCCTGGCATATAATACACATACTTAAATAATCTTGTGAATTATTTTTCTTTCGTTGACCTTGCCTGAAAAACCTCTTATAATAAATATTGTATTAAAACTCTATGATATGTAAAAATAGGAGATTATTATGCCAAATATTAAATTAATGGAACAGGCGCTTCCTGCTGCGCCTCTTAAAATAGCAGCATTAGACAGTTGCCGTGAGCTTGGAGAAAAAGTAAACAAATACATCGTACAATTCAGACAGGAGACATTAAAAGAATCTTTGACTTCTCCGCTCTTCGCAAGTTACCAGGCAGACAACTATCTCATCGACTGCCACTGTCCGCGTTTCGGAACGGGTGAAGCAAAGGGAATTCTCGGAGAAAGCATCCGGGGGAAGGATTTATTCGTTATGGTGGATGTATGTAACTACAGTCTTACTTACACTGTGAACGGATATATCAATCATAAATCTCCGGACGACCACTATCAGGATCTGAAACGTATCATTTCTGCTGCAACAGGAAAAGCACGCAGAATCAACGTGATCATGCCATTCTTATATGAAAGTCGCCAGCACAAACGTACAAGAAGAGAATCTCTGGACTGTGCACTGGCTCTTCAGGAATTGACGGACATGGGTGTAAGCAACATCATTACCTTTGATGCCCATGACCCAAGAGTACAGAACTCTATCCCTCTTCATGGATTTGATAACTTTGCACCAGTTTATCAGTTTATGAAAGCGCTCCTTCGCGCAGAACCTGATCTTATCGTAGACAAAGAACATCTGCTGATCGTAAGCCCGGACGAGGGAGCTATGCACCGCGCTGTATATTTCTCCAATGTCCTCGGAGTCGATATGGGTATGTTTTACAAGCGCCGTGACTACTCTACCATTGTAAATGGCAAGAATCCAATCGTAGCACACGAGTTCCTCGGCTCTGACCTGCAAGGAAAGGCCGTCATCATTATTGACGATATGATCTCTTCCGGTGAAAGCATGTTAGATGTTGCAAAACAGATGAAAGAGCGTGGAGCGTCCAAAGTGTTCGTCTGCACAACTTTTGGACTTTTCACAGATGGTTTCGAAAAATTTGACGGATACTATGAAAATGGTTATATTGACCGGGTTGTCACAACAAATCTTACTTATCTTCCTCCGGAAGTCGCTGACAAGCCATACTTCGCGATTGCGGATATGAGTAAGTTCATCGCTCTTATTATCGACTCTGTGAATCACGAGATTACAATGGGACATGTTCTTGACCCAACAAAGAAGATTCACGCACTGCTCGAGAAGCATCGTGCAAATATGAAGAAGCATTAAATCAAAGCAAGGGCGAAAGGTTGATTTTTCAAACCTTTCGCCCATCGTCGATTCTAACCTAAAGAATTATTGCACCAAATTCATAACAAACTTTTCCCATGCATCGTCTGAAGCATATCTATCCGGTGTTTTATTAGAGAAATGACACTTTGAGAAATATATGTACCAAGATTTATCTGGGTCTCCATAATCTTTTCCAAAATAGTCCTCAAAAAAATATATTGTTTTTTCAATAAAATTAGATTTTCCTTTATTGGGACGTTGTTCAACTAAGCACATATAGCCAATTTTAATATTATTATTTTTTTTTCGAAGTTTTTCATATTCTGACACAAATTTATATAAGTCATTTTTTTGTATTTCGTCATTAGTATTTTCTGTTCTTCCATTATATAAAGAATATATGCCATATGTTTTGCTTTCAAGAACTGCAATAACATCAGCCCAATCATATATTGGCAATTCAAAATTTATATTATTATCATTATTATTACTCTCTACTTTTTGTGCGTCTTTTTTCAATATCAAAAAATCAAACTCAGTACTACAGCCTTTCACATAAACATTGTTTTCAGATACTTTATATATATCTTCTAAATTATTTTTTTTCAAAATATATTCAATATTCTTTCGGAAAACTTCTGCAACAATTGCACCTGTGATTTTTGTCCCTTTACTTTTCCTATCTTTTACTTCATCATTATAAATATAAACATCATTTTTTTCACAGTCATTTTGCAGTAATTCAAAACATTTATACACATCATTAGGATTATCTTGTGTTACTTCGCATCCATATTCATAAATATTAATATTATCCATATCCATTAGTTCCTCTCATTTTAAAATTTGTTTTAGTATATAAATTGTATAATAATTCCTCAAATACCAATTTCCCGGTCAAACAGGCTGGAAGTTATTACAAACTAACTATCACATTTCAAATTTGTCTTTGCCTGTATTATATCATGCCGTATAAGCATTGTAAATACGGGCTATTCTTGCCCTTAGCATTATGAAATAAAAAATGTTCAAATTGGACCCCGGTAAACCGAAGGCAGAGGCATATAAATTATGGAAGCAGCCAGATAGACGGGAAAACCTGCATACATTTTTCCAAAGGCTGGTGGGGGTCTTCCCGGACGGCAGCGGAAGTTTCCCCGAAAGGTTAAAGCGAGTCCCCGGAAGAAAAATTTATTTCTCCGGGCAAAAAAGAGGGAGAGAATGGGTTTTGTGTAAAAACCCCTTAGGTTATAATAATAAAAAACTAGGAGGATGTATGGATAAAAGAAGAATAGAACTGGCACAAAATGGCCTACAGTGTATCAAAAAGGAACTTTCTCAGCAGTATCCTTATATGCGTCCGGCGATTTATTATCTGACCCCCGTATCTGACGAGAAGGAGAAAAGGATCAGTACAGATGGGAAATATTTGTTTTATCATCCGGAATATGTGCTTTCGTGCTTTGCAAGCGAGAAAGCGTATTCCGGTCTGGCCTATCAGTTCCTGCATATTCTTCTACACTGCCTGCTGGGGCATGTGTGCAGGAAGAATGACGAAAATGAATTTTTGTATGATGAATGCGCAGATTATCTTGTGGACAGAGTTCTTGAGCGGATGACAGGAAAGGTACGGAAGCGTCCGGAGAGATTTGAGGCGTGGGAAGAACATTGTGATTTCAAAAGAAAAACCAGGGAACGTTCCCTGTCAGGGTTTCGAAATTATTGTAAATCCAAAAAAGAGGCGCAGGAGTATCTGCAGAAAATCGGAAAATATGTATACAGTGATAACCATCAATACTGGACGAAGAAGAATCCGGCGGCGCCAAGCGAAGAAAAGGAAAGGGGGATTGCAGGCGAGGACTGGTGGTATCTGAGGAGCCAGGTCATGGGAATGGCAAGTATAATGGGAAAAGGGGGACTGGGTGGACTGCGTGCAGTCTGTGAGGCTGGAGAAAGGTGGGAGGAACGCGCCGCATCGGCAGAAAATAGTAGCAATTATAAAAGTCTGTTGCAAAGGATGTGTTCTGTCAGGGAAGTAGTACAGACGACGGACGTCGAGTTTGATTACATCTGGTATGAAATAGGGATTGAACTCTATGGGAATATTCCGCTGATAGAGCCGGCAGAGTGTACCGAAGAACTTGTAGCGGATGATATCATTATTGCAATTGATACTTCCGGCTCCTGTTCCGGAGAGGTTGCCTCCCGTTTTCTGCGGGAGACATATAATCTACTACGGGATATGCATATACGGGATCAGTGCAGAATCCGGATCCTGCAGTGTGATGTCCAGATACAGAAGGAGATTCTGATTCAGTCAGAGGAAGAAATCCCGGATTTTCAGAATCAAGTGGTGTATGGATACGGCGGGACGGATTTCAGGCCTGTGTTTACATATATCGAAGAGTGTAGGGAAAAGGGAGAAATCCAAAAGATATCCGGGTTGATCTACCTTACGGATGCGGAAGGAGTCTTTCCCGATCAATGTGTGGATTATGAAACAGTATTTGTAGTGTGGAGTATGTATGATGATGTTTTCCGGGGTATACCGGACTGGATTACAAAAGTAAAACTTACAGAACAGGATATGGAAGAACTTTCGGTTTAGGAGGAATGGGTAGATGTGGAAAGTAACGATAAAGGAAGCAAAGAAACTGATTCTGGAATGTATAGACGTCTATTTGCAAAAGGATGAGAATGGCTACTGCCTTCCACAGAATAAGCAGAGGCCGATTTATCTGGAAGGTCCTGCGGGAATCGGCAAGACGGAGCTGGCAGCCCAACTGGCGCAGGAAAAGGGGCTGGGATTTGTCAGTTACAGTTTGACACATCATACCAGACAGAGTGCAGTCGGCCTTCCGGCCATTGTGGAGAGAAGGAAGGACGGAACGGTATATAAAGCGACGGAGTATACCATGTCAGAAATTGTAGATTCCATATACCGGTCTGTGCAACAGGGAAATGAGGAGGGGATTCTGTTTGTAGATGAAGTAAATTGTGTGTCGGAGACACTTTCGGCAGTCATGTTACAATTTTTGCAGAATAAAAGTTTTGGTCCGCACAGAATTCCGGAAGGATGGATTATTCTGACGGCGGGAAATCCACCGGAATATAATAAGTCCGTAAAGGATTTTGACCCAGTGACCTATGACCGTCTTCGGGTGATTGAACTTCAGCCGGATGTGGATTCCTGGATAGAATATGCCATATCGGAAGGGATGCATCCTCTTGTGACAGAATATGTTCGGAATAACAAAGAAAGTTTTTACTGGTATGAAAAGGCGGCTGGAAAAACAGAACTCGTAACAGCGCGTGGCTGGGAAGATCTATCGCGTGCGATCAAAGCCAACGAAGCGCTGGGGTTCGAAGTTGATGAGGCGTTGGTGGGACAGTTTATTCGGAAAGAATCCATTACACTGTCATTTATGAACCAGTACCGTACCTGCCGGGCACTGCTGGGAGAGGAAGAACTTCAGGAGATACTGGAGGGAAAAAATCAGAAAGAACATGTGGACAAGTTTTCCAGATATGAGTTTGCAAAAAGGTGGGCGGTACTTGGCATACTTCTGAAACGGCTTTATGTGGAAGCGGAGGATATTGTAAAAGTCTGGAAGAAGAAAGAAGAAGAGTACCCTGTTTTGGAAGAAAAAATAAACCGATGGCATCAGACGCTGGACTGCAGTATGGAGTTCATCAGGGATGCGTTTGGAATAAAGGAAGAGATGGAGCATTATCTGTCCATGATGTACCGTAATAAAAATACAGGCTATCTTCTGGCATTGAGGAGGAACGAGTTGTTCCACAGCCTGTATCGGAAGATGAATGAAGGAGGAGATTCAAAAAGAAAGATCCGAAGAGAATTGCGTGAATGGGAGAGAGTTCAATGAGAGAAGAAATTAGTCTGGTAACGCAGCCGGTAGAACTGATAAAGGAAGAAAAATACGGAATATTAAAATATCATCTGACAGAGGAGAGGGTGATTGAAGGTATGGAGCACCTTCAGGAAGTCTTTGATCACTTCCGGGGGAAAAGACGGTGGAAAAACAGGATTTTGTTACAATGTCCGGAGATATATAGCGCCTATCAGGCTGCAGCGGCAATACAGAGTCTTCTGGCAGATGAGAACCGCAGGAAGGAGAGAGAGACGGAGAGAGAATGGGATCTGCAGGAATCGGAAAACTGGTATGAAGAGGATGCCGGGGAGTGGAGAAGTGCAGAAGAACAGATTCTTCCGCAAACACGGGATTATTTTGTAGTGGACGCAGTGGAATTGACAGGCGGGGAAGAGGAAGAAGAAATCAAACAGGCAATTATGCTTCAAATGACAGAGGGACAAGGGATGAAGCAGATGCTCAGGCAGGTACAGCAGTTATTTGTTGCATGTGGGAATAAAAGGGTGCAGGAAGAAAAACTGCTGGAACAATTGGACAGGTTGGATTGTGAAACCATCATTGTCTGTATGCCGGATCTTCTTGCAAGGAAGGACCTGGCAGAACGGCTGATGTTTGAACAGAATTATACCCTGCTGTCTGTAAAGGAACAGGAGCAGATATACTATGAAACACTTTTGCAGCGATATTTAAAAGTAAGAGGCCTGCGGCTTTGGGACAAACGGGCAGCGCCGGAATTGGTAGAAGAACTTGTCCATTTTCGAGGCAGGTATTTTAATGAAAACGATCTCTTTCGTTATGTGGAACATGCGGCAGAGCGGGCAGGAGAGCAAAAAGAGGAACTTAGCAGAAAGGATTTTGTACTTCCCTGTATCAGGCAGGGACATCAGGCGCAGGACAAATTGAACAAAATGATTGGGCTTGTGGAGGTAAAGAAACAGATTGAGACGCTGTGCGCAGTCCGGATCATGGAAGAAAAATATGGACTCTTGAAGGGAAAACAGCAGGCTTGGCATCACAACCTGATTTTTTCCGGAATGCCGGGAACAGGGAAATCAGAGGCGGCGAAACTGTATGCCCGAATTCTTGCGGAGAATCATGTGACAAATGGCAGATTTGTTTCTGTAAAAAGGAGCGAGATGATCGGAAAATATGTGGGCCATACAGCGCCTAAGATAAAAAAATTATTTGAACGGGCAGAGGGAGGAATTTTGTTTATTGACGAGGCCGGTACTTTGACATTGGAGGATGATTTTACAAAAGAAGCAGTGATTGAACTGGTGCGTTTTATGGAGGAGAACCCGCAGACGACAGTGATCTTCGCTGCTTACCCGGATAAGATACAGGAATTTTTACATATGGATGAAGGATTAGCATCCAGAATCAAAAAAATCTTGCGATTTCCCTCTTACAGCAGAGAGGAACTGATGGAAATATTTTATTATATGGCGAAAGAGCGCGGCTGGGAACTGGAAAAAGGCTGGGAATCGATTCTCGAACAGTATATTGTGAAAAAGAAGCAGATAGAGAAGAAGAACTTTGGAAATGCGAGGGAGATGAGAAAATTGATGGAGACGGCAGTTGAATGTAGCTGCTATCGGATGTATCAGGAAAAAGGAATCATATCCAATCCGAAATGTCAGATCATCATCGGGGATCTGAAGCGCGCAGTAAAAGGACTTTTACCGGAGAAGCAGGAGAAAAGACAGATCGGATTCATGGTAGAATCAAAAACCTGTTTTGTAGAATAAGAGAGGGAAAAGGGATATGATTTATAAAAAAGAACGGGACAAGGAAAGTCTAGTGCGTTACGCGGCAGAACAGCAAGGAAAGTTACAGATTCGTGGGAATTTGATAGAATACCGCCTGTCTTATCTGCCGGAACTGGCTCTGAATGGGAAAACGGAAATTCTGGAACAGGAGATCATGAAAGGCGCGCCACGTCTGGGACTTGACATGGATATTTTGTGGATTATGAAGGAAGAGATGTATTTAGAAGGAGTCTGGAATGGCTGTTTTGAAGGATTCAACCGGGCGCCATTTTTTACAACCTTAGATACAGCAGTGTATGCGGAACAGTATGAGACATTAAAAATGCTTCTCGCAAAGGGGGTGCAATTTGATCTTCGCAGTAAAAGGCTTCGGGAAATGTATTATCATTGTACGGAAGAGCGTATACTACGGCTCGCTTTTGAAAAGAAAGAATACCATGCTGAAGCATTGGAAATTGACCAGATTTTGCGGAAAAAGGAAAAAGTTAATCTTTCTCTTTTGGAAGTTCTGTATCAGCAGGGCTTCCGTCCAGTAGAAAATATTCTGGATCTATATGTGTCGGAATTTTGTGGTTGGTATGATGAGACGCAGTTGGGGAATGATCCTGTGATCCTTTTTTTCCAGGAGAAAGGATATCAACTGAGATTGGAGATTGAAAAAGGATGGGACTGGCAATAAGGAAAAAGGAAACACGTGGAAAAAAGATTTTGGCTAAGGTGCGCAGATTGCTGGAAGAAGAAGGAAGCAGGGATATGCAGGAGCGTCTCGCGAAAATTCTGGTGGAAGTGGAAGCGTATCATGCCGATGTGCAGAAGACAGAGTTGTGTGATAAGGCGAAAAGCCGGATCTCTCTGAAGGATTCCAGACGTCTGACAGATGGGTATACAGAATGTATGGGGGAATGTCTTTCTCTGGCGGCACAGCAGGATGCGGAAGAACTCTTTGATGTGCTTTTGTCAAAGACAGACTGCGCGGTGGAGATCGACTTTCGGTCGGCCCAGAAATATCAGGACAAATTAGCGGAGAAATTCGGTTCACAAAGTATTTCAGGGGTCTTGTGGGATGGGTGTCATGTTCCTGAGATCTATGCAGCAGTTTTGTACGGAGACAGGGAACGGATGGCGTATGATTTTGCACATGGTGTTCTGCCCGGTGAGGATCATACAGAGAAATTTCTCTTATTTGGCTCACCGGTGGGTATGACAGAATGCTTCGAAATTGTAGAAAAAGTATGGGCGATTATGGGAGAAGCAGAAGGTGTAGAAAGAAGTCTCCTGGAAACCGTACATTGCCATGATCTTTTTACGGCGGCTGTTCTTTCTGAAAATCAGGAGACGGTACGGTATCTGGCGGGGCTTCTTGGGGAGATACCATGGAGCCGGGGGTTAGAGGAAGGCATCCTATATGCGAAAAAAGAATTTCAGGATTTTATGCTGCGGGAATTTCCGGAGATTCAGAATTATCTATCTCTATCGGCAATCGTACGAGCAAGAAGTATGCGGTTTCTGGAAATTCTTATGGACAGACAGAAAAACAGGACAGATTACTGGGAAGAATTGGAGGACTGGATCCACACAGGCAGGGGATGGCTGGATGGGATGTCCGTGGAAGAACTAAGCCGGAAAAAAGAGAAGCTGAAAGAAGAAAAACGGTTTTTGGACAAACTGCTTTGTCTTGCACCGGAACAAAAATACAGAGCAGCGATTCAGGACATGTTATGGCAGGAGGCGTTGTCTGTGGAATATGATGAAGACAAATGCAGAATGTTACTCCAGACCTTTTTTGAAATAGGTGATGTAAGTGGCAGAGATTTTACAGGGTTTGCAGTCCAATGTATATCAGGCCATCCGAGAATTTTGGAAGTTCTGCAGAGTGTACCCGGATTCACACGTATTGGAATCAATCTGGATGCGAAAGAACTGGATCAGAAGGAAATTTTTGAAGAACCATGGACACGAAAAGAGCTGCACAGAGTAATGGAAGTCTTTGTGCCCCTGTATGCGGGAATGGAACTGGATAGGATTGTCTGTAACGTATTGGCACAGAACAGACTAAGCGATATCAGAAAAGCGGTCCAATGTGGTTATCTTACCAGGAAAAACGCACTGAAGGCATATGAGAGGATGACGGAACAGAGAGATGTGAAGGAAGAAATTCTTACAGTATTGATTGCCCTTGCGCAGAAGATGGAGATGGAGGAGCGGTATGAAGGAAATTGACGTTGGGGGAGGAGTAATGAATTATTATATCAGCGATCTGCATTTGTTTCATAAGAATGTTACAAAGGCAGGAAAAAATTTTGATGACAGACCTTTTGAAGGTCTGGAAGAGATGCATAGATTTATCAGAAAAAAATGGAATGCTAAGATCTCAAAAGAAGATACGGTATATATCCTTGGCGATATGGCTATGCGCGGAACACAGGAAGAACTGGCTGATTATGTATCTACATTAAAAGGGCATAAGATACTGGTCAGGGGCAATCATGATAAGATAAAGGATCTGCGCTATAAACAACTTTATGAGGAAATCTGTGATTATAAAGAGATAGGAGATACATTTCATGGCAATAACGTGAGATTAGTTCTGTCTCATTATCCGATACTCATGTGGAATGCTCAGCACCATGGCTCCATATTATTGTATGGGCATGTACATAATTCGATAGAAGAACAATTTTTCAAGAAATGCCTGCGCGAGATGAATAACACGACTTTCTTTGGAAATAACGCTGGGGATAGTATTCTTCATGCATATAATGTGGGGTGTATGATGCCGTATATGGATTATGAACCGAGGACATTAAAAGAGATCATAGATGGACAATGATGCGTGACATGGATTTTAAATCTTTATCTTTTTCATTGAAACTCTCCTATGAGGACTTTAAATTTTTCATAAAATTTCAAAATTATATAAAAATCACGCTCGTTTTCAACTGCTAATTAAGGCATGAAATAGACGATTCTACCATTTGCACAAATTGAGGGGAAAGGTAAGATGTCAGGAGTTTCCCCGGAGAGTCATTTGATTTTAAGGAC
>CAYOSJ010000083.1:0-10241 GCA_964406595.1 uncultured Dorea sp. | reverse complement strand
GTTCCGCCGATACCAATTGCAATGCCTGCTGCTACTGCCTGAAAAAATACACTCATATTCTTCTTCATCTTCTCTTTTGCTCCTTATTTGACCATTTTATTTCTTAGTGCAATAAACAGAGATCGCCTGCCTTACAAATTCTGCCGTTCCTTCTCCCCCTGCATCATCAATATTTTTCTTAAAACGCTCATCACATACATACATCTCGCCCAATCCACTTAAGATCTCATTAGTGCACGTATAAAAATTTTCATTGATATAAGTTTGTAAAACAGCCACCTGACCTTGAACTGCCTGAGCATCAGGAGATAGTTCCCTCATTTCTCCCAGTTTCCCGAATATGTTTTTCATCTCATTTGCATATCTGCCATACTCGCGCCTCCCCTGAGCAACTTCTCTTTGTTCATACTCTTGATAGGCTTTGGAATCTCCCCATCTTTCTTTGACTTCCAACTGATACTGTTCAAATTCATTCTTATCAAAGATTTCAAAATTCATTGTTTTTACTCCTTTAGTCTGAATTTCACGGGCGAAGGAAATAAGTTCACCTATATGCTTATATTGCAATTCTAACAGTTTGATTTGTTGTACTATCGCTTCTTCCGCATTAAAATCAGGACTATCAAGAATCATCTTAATTTCCTTCAGAGTAAATTGCAATTCACGAAACATTAAAATATTCTGCAAACGGCTTATATCTGTATCGTCATACATCCGATAGCCTGCCTCAGTCACTTTTGCAGGTTTCAAAAGACCGATGGCATCATAATAATGTAGTGTGCGCACACTGACACCTGTAAATTTGCTGACTTCCTTTACGGTTCGCATAATTCTGTCACCCCTTCCGTGTAACATCATTTTAGCCCATCACGTAACGTCAGAGTCAATAGGTTAACGACAATTTAAAACGGTGTTCCATACAGATCGTACGGCGTCACCTGATACACGTAGTAATTCAGCCAGTTCGTATACAGATTATTGGCATGTGCCCGCCAGGTAAGCAGCGGTCTGTTTTCCGGGTCATCATTTTCATAATAATTCTTCGGAACTTCGATCTTGAGTCCTTTTCCTATATCTCTCTTATACTCACCATCCAGCGTCAGGCGGTCATATTCCGGATGTCCCATAACGAATATCTGCCGTCCGTTTTCTGCCATAGCAAGAAGAAGTCCGGCTTCCTCCGATTCCGCAAGAACCGTCAGCCTCTTCTCTGCATGAATTTTCTCCATCGGCACTTCCGTATGTCTGGAATGCGGAGCCAAAAATACATCGTCAAATCCCCGCACAAGCGGAATCTTACGGTTCAGTACCCGATGGTGGAACACACCGAACATCTTATGTTCCAGCGGAACTTTATCAATTCCGTAGTGATAATAGATCCCTGCCTGCGCTCCCCAGCACAAATGCAGTGTAGACGTCACATTGGTCTTACTCCATTCCATGATCTCTTTTAACTCTTCCCAGTAATCTACTTCCTCAAACGGCATCTGCTCCACCGGGGCTCCGGTGATAATGAACCCGTCAAATTTGCGGTCTTTGATCTCACTAAATTTGTGATAAAACTTATTCAAATGGCTGGTCGGCGTATTCTTGGACACATGGCTGGAAACCATGACAAAGGACACGTCTACCTGCAGCGGCGTGTTAGACAGAGAACGGAGTATCTGAAGTTCTGTATCTTCCTTAAGGGGCATCAGATTGAGAAGTCCGATCCGAATAGGACGGATATCCTGATGGGTCGCCCGATGCTCGTCCATCACAAAGATATTTTCTCTTTCCAATATCTCCTTTACCGGAAGTTCATTTTGTACTCGAATGGGCATAATTACTCCTCTTTTCCTTTCACTTTTTCTATATCCGGATGTCTGTAATGTCCATCCGAATCTACATAACTTCTTAGATCATAATAATCTGAATCTGTCGGCAGTTTCTTCTTCTGAAGCCGATTATCCAATAACATCTCCACAATATAATAGATGACTGCAAATGTCGGCACTCCCATCACCATACCCACGAACCCAAACAGTCCGCCTCCAAGAAGGATTGCGACAATCACCCAAAACGCGGACAATCCTGTAGAATTTCCGAGGATCTTCGGTCCTAATATATTTCCGTCAAACTGCTGCAACAGTAAAATAAACAAAATAAAATACAATCCTTTGACCGGATCCACTAACAATATCAGGATACTGCTTGGGATCGCGCCAATGTACGGTCCAAAGAACGGGATCACATTTGTCACGCCTACGATCACGCTAACCAGCATCACATAAGGCATCTTTAATATAGATAACCCGAGAAAGCACAGCACTCCGATGATCGCAGAGTCGATAATCTTTCCGATGATAAAACCACCGAAGATCTCATTACTTTTTGTCGTCAGGTGGAGGAGCATATTCGCATGATCTGCACTGAAGATCGCATAGACCCCTTTCTTACTCTGACGCACGAACAGTTCTTTGCTGAATAATATGTATACAGACACGATCACACCGATCAGGATATTAAATATTTCGCTTAATACATTGATGACGCCTTCCGTCAGATTACTCATGATCTCGTTGGTCTTATCAAGAAGATCTGTACGCAGCCACGTCATAAACATATCCGTGCCTTCCTCAAGACCTGTCTTGATAAGGGTTCCTGTTGTAGAATCATCAAATTTGGCGCTATTTAACTTATCAAGCGCCTCACTGATCTGCCCCGGCAGAGTGAACACCATATTGCGGATACTACTGTACAACTCCGGAATCAACAGATTGAATAATGTAGCAACTACAAAAACCAGGAAAATAAGTGATACAAAGATTCCTGCAGACCTGGACACTTTCTTTGCCTGTTCTGTTTTTACTCCCCGCGTTTCCATATACGGCACAAAGTAGTCATCGATCTTTTTTACGATCGGATTCAGAAGATAAGCAATCACACAACCGTAGATCACAGGCTTTAACGCACCAAACACTTCTCCAACTCCATAAGAAAGATTCGTAAGCCTAAGAAGCGCAAAATAGAATAAAATACTTGCCGCTATCACAAGGAAAATTGTCATTCCTCTGTTAAACTGCTGCCGGATCTTGGACGGTCCTTTTGATTTAAATACAGGGCGTTCCCCGTAATATTCATTTTCTTCTTTTGGAATTTTTGCCGTGATGTCTTTATTTTCCATAAATGATATTCCCTCTTTCACACATATAAATTTATTATAACCGCTTCACAAATCTACGTCAACTACTCAAAAAAATGGACTCCCTCTTGTACCGAAAAAGAGAGAAACCACCGGATATGGTTTCTCTCTTTATTACCTGACGCTTATGCACATCCACATTCAAATGTCGCACATTCTGTCTCACCACACTGACATGCATGGCTTCCTTCCACGCTGATCTTACCCGCATGGCACGCACATTTATGATTATACATACAATCCGTTGCCTTACAGTCGATCTCGCTTGTTGCAGAAGCCGTTCCCGTAACATCACTGTAATTCGCCATGGAATCTTTGCGCTCCTTAAAACTGTCGCAGCAAGTTTCCGCGGAACGCTTTGCAGAACTTCCACCTACAACAATACTGTCAAGATTACAGTAAAAATTCTGATTGTGCATACATGTCTGCACGGTACATTTTAATTCTGGCATAATATGACCTCCTTTTGTTCATAATGATACTATCGAGGTTATTATGCCCTTATTTTTATTTTTTAACCGGAGACTAATCTTCTTTTACACTTTCACGAAGTACTTTTGCTGCGATTTCTTCTTTGACCATGCTGATGAACTCGCCAAGTTCTTTCTGTCCCTCATCTCCTGCGAAACGACTTCTTACAGATACAACACCTGCTTCCTCTTCCTTTGCTCCTACTACGAGCATATAAGGGATCTTGCTCATCTGTGCCTAACGGATCTTATAACCGATCTTCTCTGCACGAAGGTCGATCTCTGCACGGATTCCTGCCTCGTCTAACTCAGAAGCCACCTTCTGTGCATAATCTGCATATTTATCAGAAATCGGAAGCACCTTCACCTGTACCGGTGCAAGCCATGTCGGGAATGCACCTGCAAAATGCTCGATCAGGATACCGATAAAACGCTCGATAGAGCCAAATGCCACACGATGGATCATGATCGGACGATGTTTTTCCCCATCTGCACCTACATACTCAAGTTCAAATCTCTGCGGCATCTGCATGTCAAGCTGAATGGTTCCGCACTGCCATGTTCTTCCGATAGAATCTTCCAGATGGAAGTCAATCTTCGGTCCATAGAATGCGCCGTCCCCTTCATTTACCACATAGTCAAGGCCAAGGTCATCAAGAGCGCCGCGAAGTCCTTCTGTTGCGATCTCCCAGTCTTCATCACTTCCCATGCTGTCCTCCGGACGTGTGGAAAGTTCTACATGATACTTGAATCCGAAGAGACTGTATACTTCATCAATCAGTCTTGCCACACCTTTGATCTCGTCACGGATCTGCTCCGGTGTCATAAAGATATGTGCATCATCCTGTGTGAAACATCTTACACGGAACAGGCCGTGAAGCGCCCCGGATTTCTCATGTCTGTGAACAATTCCTAATTCTGCCGCACGCAGCGGAAGGTCTTTGTAAGAATGTGGCTCTGCCTTGTACACAAGCATACCGCCCGGACAGTTCATCGGTTTTACTGCATAATCTTCATCATCGATGACCGTTGCATACATATTATCTTTGTAGTGATCCCAGTGTCCGGAATTCTCCCACAAATGTCTGCTTAAGATGATCGGTGTGGAGATCTCCACGTACCCATTTTTCTTATGAAGATCTCTCCAGTATTCAAGAAGTGTATTCTTAAGCACCATTCCCTTTGGAAGGAAGAACGGGAATCCCGGTCCTTCATCAGCCATCATAAAGAGTCCGAGTTCTTTTCCTAATTTTCTGTGGTCACGCTTCTTTGCCTCTTCCATCATCTGAAGATATGCGTCAAGTTCTGCTTTCTTCGGATAAGATACTCCGTAGATTCTTGTCAGCATCTTATTCTTCTCGTTTCCTCTCCAGTAAGCGCCTGCAAGACTTGTAAGTTTGAATGCCTTCACTTCTTTTGTAGACATCAGATGCGGACCTGCACATAGATCTACAAATTCTCCCTGACTGTAGAAACTGATCTCCTCTCCCTCCGGAAGATCCTCGATCAACTCTACTTTATATGGCTCGTCCTTCTCTTTAAAATATGCGATAGCCTCTTCTCTTGATTTTGTAAAACGCTCGATCGGAAGATCCTCTTTTACGATCTTCTTCATCTCTGCTTCAATCTTCTCAAGGTCTTCTGCCACAAACGGAGTCTCTCTGTCCAGATCATAATAGAATCCATTGTCAATGGACGGTCCAATGGCAAGTTTTGTATCCGGATACAGTCTCTTTACTGCCTGCGCCATAATGTGAGATGTCGTATGGAAAAATGCTCCTTTTCCATCCTCGCTGTCAAATGTGAGGATCTCAAGGCTTGCATCTTTCTCTACCACGGTACGAAGATCAACAATCTCCCCGTCCACTTTTGCAGATGTTGCAGCTCTTGCAAGTCCCTCGCTTAAGTCTTTTGCAATGTCGATAACTGACATGCTCTGTCCATACTCTTTTACAGAACCGTCTTTCAATGTGATTTTCATAATTCCTCTCTCCTCCTATTTTTTCTTATTATCTTTATTTTCTTTATATTCCTTCAAAGCCTCGCTGAACATCTCGTGGAATGCCGGATTTGCCTGCTTTAATGATAACGGCCGTCCATCCCTGTTGATAAAACAATGCTTTGTCGTTCCTCTGGTATGGACCATCCCGGTCCTGTCGCTTACCACTTCATAAGCCACTGTAAGTTTGATCCCATTATATTCCTTCACATAAGTCTCGACCGTTACCGTCTCTCCGAAATGTACCATACGCAGATAGTCTGCTTCCACGGAGAGCACCGGGCTTAAGATGCCCTGTTCCTCCATCTTGTCATAGCCCATTCCGAGTTTTTCCATGTAATCGGTCCTTGCCTCCTCAAACCAGCGGATATAGTTGGAATGATGGACAATCCCCATCTGGTCGGTCTCATAATACTGTACTTTATGTTCATACTTTTTACTCATCCTCTGAACCCCTTCTTAACTTCATCAAAATTAATCAAATACTCTTTCAAAATCCGGATGCTCCCCTGACCATCCCGTCTGCGGCATGGTGCCGATACGGTACATATCCTCATCAATGATAGAAAATCCAAATACATCCCCGTTCTCTACCATACGCTCATAAGAAGATGCTTTTGGAAGTGGCACGACTCCCCTTTGCACTGCATATCGGATACATATCTGCGCCGGTGTTACGCTGTATTTCTCTGCCAGTTCTAGAAGGAGGCTGTTCCCCAGCACTTTCTTCCTTCCCAGCGGGCTCCACGCCTGAACCAGGATATCTTTCTCCTTGCAGTAATTTACTGTCATTTCCTGCGTATATCCCGGATGAAACTCGATCTGATCCACCGCCGGAATAATGTCTGCATTCCGGATCAGAAACTCCAGATGCTGCGGAAGGAAATTGCTGACTCCGATGGAACGGATCCTTCCTTCATGACAATACTTTTCCATGACTCTCCATGTATCAAGTACCGTCTCCTTCCAGTCTTTATAATCATGGTTTGGACAAGGCCAGTGGATCAAAAACATATCCAGATAATCTGTCCCAAGTTTCTTAAGAGAGTTCTCAATGCTTTTCTTTGTACGGTCAGTCCCAAGATTCTCTTTCCACACTTTAGAAGTAAGGAAGAGTTCCTCTCTTTTCACATCTGACTCTGAAACTGCCCGCCCGATCTCTTCCTCATTTTTATAAAATTCCGCAGTATCAAAATAACGATATCCTGCTTTTAAGGCAGTCTTGATCACTTCTGTACCGTCTCCGTCAATCGCTTTATAAGTACCATAGCCGATACATGGAATCTTCTGTCCGTTATTCATCTCATAACAGTCATGCATAGATTTCATCATTTCTTTTTCCTCCTGAATATAGATAAAATAAATAGAAAAGCCCCTTGCAACAGACATCTGCTGCAAGGGACGAGTGTATTCATATACCCGCGGTTCCACCCCGCTTGGACTGATCCGTAGTCTCGATCAGAACCACTTACTTTGATGATAACGGAATCACCGGACTGTTTTGCAGCCACTCAGAGGTAGTCTTCGGAAGGTTCCAAGATAAGAAGCTTTCAGCCCATGACTTCTCTCTCTTTCATCTCTTTCCCAACTTACTCGTCTCGTCAACGCGTTCGCTATACGTTTTATTATAACACTCTTCGCCTCTTTGTCAACAACATCTTGCAAAGAGCAAAGAATTCTCTCACCATATAGTGTACGAAAAATACCGGATGACACCCCGCCGGCACGGCTCTTGGCGCACCATATCCCAAACGTCTCGCATAACAGCAGGCACGGTACGCGTGAAAGTTATTCGTTACAATTCCCACCGGAAGATTCTTATCCTCTATAAAACGTGCAGAAAATTCCAGATTTTCTTCTGTGGTCGTAGAACACTCCTCCGGGAATATCCTGGATTCCTCAATTCCCTGCTCCGTCAGATACCGGCGCATAGCCTCAGCCTCTGTGATCTCCTCGCCTTTTCCCTGTCCTCCCGATACGATGACAACCGTCTCAGGGTTCCTGACCAGGTACTCTCTCGCTTTCTCGACCCTGCGATACAAGGATCCGCTCATGCGCGTCCCTTTCACCTGCGCTCCCAGCACAATGAAATAAGGAAGATTCCTCTCCTTACAGGGGATCATGCCTGCCATGATCCGAACTTCTGCCGCCACAAACACCACAAGGCACACGACAAACACAGGAACATAAGGTTTCCAGTTGACTGTGCTTAACAGAAAGCACACTGCTCCCGCCACGATCCAGAACCACGCAAATGTAGAATCCCACTTTTTCAGCAGGATTCCCATCCACACATAATATGCCAGGCACAACACTCCAAGTAAAAGCATTATCTACCACAACATTTCTTATACTTCTTACCGGAACCACACGGACACGGATCGTTACGTCCGATCTTCTTCTCCTTGCGGATGGTTGTGGACTCCTTCTGTTCCTTATAGAATTTCTTTAACTCTTCTTCTGAATAAATTGCTTTCCACTGCGGAAGTTCATATAGCCAGTCTGCTTTCGCAGCCACCATATTCTTATACAGTCTCTCCTTGTCAAATGCAAGACTTACCACTGTATCTTCATCCATCGTCTCAATGGGATTCTCTTCCTTAAGACTTTCATTGATACCATCCAGGAATCCAACCATCGTGAGAACTTCCTGCCCGTATTTCTCAGCCAGTTCCTTCACAGTCCCCTTTACTTCCTCGTCCGGATTCTCAAGAAGCTGCTCGTAGATCTCCTTTTCGATCTGGAAATACGTTCCCCAGAACCTCTGAAGCTGTCCCCGGTCAGCACTTTCATTGTATGCAATATCTCTCCACTGTTCTAATAATGTATTGCTCATATTCCAATACTCCTTTGTATCTTCTTTATTTTTTAAATGTCTGCGTCACCCGCCGACATCACCGTGTTCATTATATACTATTTTTTCAAATTTTCAAACCCTTCTTTTTCATTTAAAACAACCTCCATCTTAGACATCAGCATTCTGCCAATACCCACGTGAGATTTTCTAAAGTTTTTTGCTCATTCCAGTTATTTTTATCCTTCGCTTTTATTTCCTTTCTCCTTGTCAGGTATTCTTCTATGGATAAGACTTCTGTATGATTTGTTTTACTATTCTGTTGCATGGCAAATACCTCCCTGTTTATTTTATTCATACTGCATTTAAAATATGACTTTATTATCAGAGAGTGTGGATTCGTCTTATCTTGAGAGTTCTTCTTTTACATTGTCACTCGTCCCTTTATTTCCTCTCCTGTTTTTTCTGCCTTGACCTTTCCCGTTTCCTCGATTACCATTCCCACCATTCCCACAGAAATTTGTTTCGTTTTTCTCGCCATCTGACAATTCGTTGATCTTGTCTCTGATTTCACGCATTGTCATATTCTTTATTTCATCAACAGTAATATCAGGAGCAAGCATCTGTAATTCTAAAAACGCTTTATATTTCCCGTATGAAAGCCCAACTTCATGAGCCCTCTTTACTTCTTCTGAACGTACATAATTACAATAAGTATTATTTCTTCCTGCGGTACATGATTGTATATTCTCGAAGATTTCTTCAGATTGCTCGCCTTCTGTTCCTATGACAGCAATCTCCATGATCTCATCATTTGATAATAGTGATACAATATATTCACTTTCCATAATCTGGTTTACAGCTTCCGTATAGTTCATAAACTTGATATCAAGAGAATTGATCAATTTCTCTCCATCATCATTATAGTTTTCAAAAGAAATGATATGGTTAAAACGATTCACACTTAATTCTATCGATGGATTTATGTCTATGCTGATTTCCACAGTAGGCGTAAAATAAAGCCATTGTCCACCGATCATTAAGAGTACTATACACACAAACGCAGGCACGAGGCGCCTATAATTCACAAACCTCTTTCGCTTATAGCCGTTCGTTTTTTGAAAAATGAAATCTATTGTTTTATCTTTTAATATGCTCTCTGCCTGCACTTGCTCAAAGACATCTTTTATTTTGTTATTCATATTCATCCCCCAATTTTTCCCGTAGCATATATTTGGAACGAGTCAGAAGCGTATAGACCGTATTTACTTTCTTTCCCAAAATCCGACTGATTTCCGGTGCGGTATATCCCTCATAGTAATGTAAATATACAACTTCCCTGTATTTTTCCGGTAGTGACAATACCGCCTCCAAAACCTCTCTGTGATCCGCTTGCATTTCCACAGGCTTCTCTAAAACTTCATCCAATGATGTGACACGGCTATAGAAAAAATTTTTGAGTAAATCTTTACAAGCATTGATTGTAACGCGAATAAACCATGCTTTTTCATGTTCTTCGCTTTCAAATGTAACAGAACTGAGGACATACTTCAAAAACACGGTTTGAAATATGTCCTCAGTATCAGCATGATTCTTTAAATGTATCATGCAAAGCCGCCGAACGGTATCGGAATACCGTTCAATGACTCTGATAACCTCTCGCTCACTTCGCATAATGATTTCCTTCGTTTATTATCTATGATGTCCGCCTCGGTAGCCGTTTCCCTGTCCACCCTGAGAACCGCAGCCATAGCCGTTTCCTTGCCCCTGACCGGAGGCATAATTATCACAGAC
>CAYOSJ010000082.1:0-10366 GCA_964406595.1 uncultured Dorea sp. | reverse complement strand
ACACTAGTTTTGAAGACTAGGAGGCACACCAGTTACCCAACTACCCCCATATAATATTTCATGCTCACTAACCATAGCATAATTTTTAATTTATTTCAACCATTTTTCACATTTTTATAATAGCAAAAAACCATTGACTTTTCAAGGTTTTTCGTCCATAATAATTATATGAAGACTGAACGAAATACTAGAACGCGTTCTATTTGTTAATTTTCTATCGTTTTTTCCTTATATAAAGCATACTCCGATGGCGAAAGCACAACATGGAGCATCCCATGAGGAAAGAATCTATATTACGAAAAAGGCACGCGAGAACAGAAGGATTTCCGTGTGTTTTTATATTTTTTCTATAGATGATATCTATAGAACAACAAATATTTAGGAGGTACAATGTCATGAAATTGGAAGCAAAAGTGATGTATGATCGTTTTGAATCAGCCCTTCAGGTTGTTGACGCTCATACAGTCGGCGAGTTCTGCCGTATGGTAATCGGAGGATTCCCGGAGCCACAGGGCAACACAATGATCGAGAAAAAGAAATGGATGGAGGAGAATTACGATGAGGTTCGTACAGCTCTTATGTTCGAGCCAAGAGGACACCGTGATATGTTCGGCGCATTCCTTTGCGAGCCAGTAAATCCAGAAGCTGATTTCGGTGTAATGTTCATGGATACAGGCGGATACCTGAATATGTGCGGACACTGTACGATCGGCGCTGTTACAGTAGCAGTTGAGGCCGGACTTGTTGAGTCACACGAGGGCGAGAACGAAGTAGTTCTTGAAGCACCTGCCGGACTGATCCGTACAACAGCGATCGTAAAAGACGGAAAGGTTGAGAGCGTTACACTGACAAACGTTCCTGCATTCGTTTACAAAGAGAACCAGAAAGTTACGATCGACGGAAAAGAGATCGAGTTCACGATCTCCTTCGGCGGAAGTTTCTTCGCACTTGTTGATACGACAAAACTTGATATCGGCGAGATCAACCAGAAGACAGTTCCTGCTTATACAGAACTTGGTATGAAGATGTTAGACGTGATCAACAAAGAGATCCCGGTTCAGCACCCACTCCTTGACATCACATCCGTTGACCTTGTTGAGTTCTATGGCCCGACACCAAATCCGGACAAGGCTAATCTGAGAAACGTAGTTATCTTCGGAGATCACATGGCTGACCGTTCACCATGTGGAACAGGTACAAGTGCAAAACTTGCTACACTTCACCACTGGGGCGAGATCAAGGTTGGAGAAGAGTTTATTTATGAAAGTTTCTTAGGCTCTTTATTCAAAGGCGTTATCAAAGAGACAACTAAGGTTGGCGACCTTGATGCAGTTATTCCTATGATCACAGGAAGCGCATACCTCACAGGCGTTGCTACATACTTAATTGACCCAACTGACCCATTGAAATATGGTTTCCTGGTAGGCTAATCACTACGTTGTGTGTAATAGAAGCGGATTGGTTACTAATCCGCTTCTTTTTCTATTAAGAAAGGATGTGAGCCCCGTGCCGCGGAAACGAGCATCTACCAAGACCCGTATCGTAAAAGCCGCCTGGAACCTGTTCTACAAGAACGGTTATGACGCCACAACGGTTGAAGATATCATCACTGCATCCAGGACATCTAAGGGAACATTTTATCATTACTTTAAAGGCAAAGAAGCCCTGCTCAATTCCCTGTCCTATCTTTTTGATGAAAAATATGAGGAACTGGCCGCAGTCATTGACCCGAACCTTTCCGCTTATGATAAATTACTGTTCTTAAACCACGAGTTGTTCTACATGATCGAGACAAGTGTAGATATTCATCTGCTTGCTTATCTTTATTCATCACAGCTTGTCACCAAAGACAAAAAATCATTGTCTGATAAGAAACGCTTTTATTTTAAATGGACACTGGAGATCATACAGGACGGAATCGACAGCGGAGAATTTAAAGATACCAGCACACCTGAGGAACTTCTGCACATTTACGCCATGTACGAAAGGGCGCTTCTCTATGACTGGTCTCTCTTCAAGGGGAAATTTTCCCTCACAGAATACAGCGACAGACTGCTGCCACATGTATTAGACACATTTATCGAAGGAGTTTAAATACTATGGATAGTGAACCTTAAAAGACAGGTAACGTTCCTGGAAACGTACCTGTCTTTTTTAGATTCTAAACCATACACTCGTGCATCTCTTCTTCTTCAATTCCGGCTTTCTTCATCATCGCCGCGATCTCCTCTCTGGCAGAGAGATCCGCGCACCATGACAGTCCACATCCTGCAGATATGGTCCTCGGAACCGGGATGATCCTCCCCGGCACCTGATACTCTTTACACGCTTTCTCCATCGCCATGGCATCTGCCGTCGTATGAAAAGTTACTACAAGTTTTAGTTCTTTTTTTCTCATAATTATTCAATCACCACTTCGAAGTATCCGTCCTTCTCTGCTGCTGTTGATTTCTTCCCATGATCTTTGGCATACTTTTCAACATTTGTCTTCTGATGAGCCTCTGTCACCAGCACTTTTACCGGCTCAGAAGCATCTTTGAGAGCTGCTGCCGTCAGCATCAGCGGTTCCGGACAAGAAAGACCTCTTGCATCTACTTCCTTCATATTTTTTACCTTCCTTCCTAAAATATACGATATATGGCTCAAAAGTCAAGCCCTATTTTGCTTCTTCTCTCTTATGTGTAAATGCGATCACGAAACATACCACGATACAGATGATGCAGGCAATTCTTCCTGCCGGTGATACACCGCCTGCTACGATTTCCTGTGTCTCTGCATTTACTGCTGTTCCACTTGCTGCAAGTCCAAAGTTATGGCAAAGAGCCGCGCCAAAAAACATACCCATGACAGTCATTGCCGCATCAGAAGAACCCTGACCTGCAAGGATCAGCTGACGAAGCGGACAGCCACCTGCAAGAACTGCTGCGAATCCAACTGCGTACATACCGAGGATATTCCACAAATGCTGTGAATGCGCGATGATTCCCGGTGTGTTAAATCCAAGTACAAAACGTCCTGTTGCAACATTAAATACAAGCATGACTACGAACAACCCTGCAATTACACTAAATAAATCAAAGTTCTTCATAAGGATAATGTCACGCATACTTCCTGCAAAACACATTCTGGACTTCTGTGCAAACGCGCCAAAAACAAGTCCCCCAACTAAAGATGCAATGATCGGAGCATGCATACTTCCCGGTCCTGCAACACTTGCTTTTACCAAAGATGTAAATGCAAGGATCATAATGCCGGCCATGATCGCCGGGAAGACAACTCCACTTGCTTTTGTTGTTACATGGGCTCTTCCAAGACTGAATCCTTTTTTGAGCGCAACGACACCGGTTCCTACTCCAAGGATAAATCCGATCAATGCAACCCATGCATTTAAGTCTCCTGCTGACATACGGATGATCATACGCAGCGGACATCCCAAAAATACTAAAGACCCAATCATAATGATCATACCGAGCACGAAACGTGTTGCTGTAGAAGATCCTGCTGTTGCACGATATTCTTTTGTTGCTACAGAGATGATAAATGCTCCAAGCACAAGTCCGATGATCTCTGGCCTTACATACTGAACAACCTCTGCCTGGTGCATTCCGAGCGCTCCTGCAGTATCACGGATAAAGCACGCGATACAAAACGCCATGTTCGCCGGATTTCCCAAAAATGCAAGACATGCCGCTACAAGTCCACATACAGCACCGGCAAAAGCCAGTTTTTTCTTTGAATCTGATAAATTCATCTTATATTTCCTCCTTAAGTCCTCTCATTCTGACAAAAATCACTCCTCATCTTTTGCCAGTTCCCGGATCGCCTCAATGGCGGTATCCACTTCTTCTTCCGTATTGTAATGCGAAAAACTAAACCTCACAGCACCTTGCTCTACAGTTCCCAGAGCCTCGTGCATAAGCGGTGCACAATGCCCTCCCGGTCTTGTAGAAATACTATATTCTGTAAGAAGTGCATCACTCACTTCTGAAGAATCATACTCACCGATATTAAGAGTTACGATCGCACATCTGTCCCATGTACCAAAATCTCCATATATCTTTACATTCGGAATCTCTTTCACGCCCTCATAGAAACGGCGCATATATGCCTGCTCTTTCGCACGGATATGATCGATCCCTTCTTTTTCGAGATATTCTAACGCCGCCCGAAGTCCGGCGATCCCATGTCCGTTCAAAGTCCCTGCTTCGAGAGCCGTCGGCATCTCTGCCGGATGCGTCTTACTGTATGTCTGAACACCGCTCCCTCCACATTTCAGTGGACGGATGTGCAGTCCTTCTCTCACATACAGTCCCCCGGTTCCCTGGGGTCCTAACAACCCTTTATGCCCGGTAAAACACAACACGTCAATATGCATCTTCTGCACATCGATCGGAAATACACCTGCCGTCTGGGACGCGTCTACCACCAACAGCACCCCATGTCTATGCGCCAGTTCACCAACTTTGGAAACATCCACATAATTGCCTGTCAGGTTCGAGCCATTGGTACACACGATCATTTTCGTCTCTGGTGTAATGGCATCCTCCATGTCCTGTATATCAAATGTCCCCATCTCATTGCTTTTTATAATGGTGAGCTTCACACCTTTTTTTTCCATCTCATAGAGCGGACGTAAGACCGAATTATGTTCCAACATGGTCGTGATCACATGATCCCCCGGCTCCAGCAAACCCTTGATCGCAATATTCAGACTTTCTGTAGAATTACTTGTAAATGCAATCTGTTTCGGATTCTCCGCGCCAAAAAGACGGCACAACCTTTCCCTTGCGTCATATATGAGCCTGGATGCGCTAAGAGACGCTTCATTCGCTCCTCTTCCCGCATTTCCCATAGAACTCATGGCTGCAACTACTGCATCGATTACTTCCTGCGGCTTGTGCATCGTGGTTGCCGCATTATCAAGATATATCATTGTACTTCTCCTTTTCTCTTCCCTGTTATCTAGTATAATCTTCCAGTCTTTATCCGTCTAATTGAATTATATAATAAAACGGGCCATTTATAGATAATATCTATAACAGCCCGCTTATTATAGTTTTTCATATATTAAATACCATACACTTCTTTCACAATTCTGATAAAACGTTCTGCCGATCGGGATAACTGATAATTCTTGTTATATACAAGATTAATGTCTCGTCCTTCACTGGCTTTTGGAATCGGGAATGTAAGAAGTCTCCCATCTGCCGCCTCATCTTTCGCCGCCAGGCGCGAAAGAACTGTAACTCCCATTCCTTCTCTCACTGCTTTCTTAATGGTCTCCTGATTGTCAATGCTTGCAATGATATCTAGTTCTCCCATATCAACTCCGGCAGTCTTAAGTTGTTTTTCTGCCTCTTTTCTCGTACCTGATCCTTCTTCCCGCAGAATGAGATGCTCTTTTCGAAGCCATCCTATCTCTTCCGGAGTCTCTGCAAATTTCCGATAATGTTCTGTATTTGGTGTGATAATTGCCAGCTCGTCTCTGTAAAACGGGATATATTTACAGTGTTTTTTCTCCAGGACTGTTCCGGTAAATCCGATATCCGCAACATGATCCACGATCTGCATCACCACCTGACTGCTGTCTGTCTCCGTAATCTTAAGCTGCTCGTCGGGATAACGTTCACTGAACTTAAGAAGAACTTTCGGAAGCAGATACTGCGCCGGTATACTCGATGCTGCAATGGTGATACAATGCTTCCCTCCCTCGCTGCTTCTTCCAAACCGTTCTTCGATATTTTTCTCCAACTCCATGATCTGCTTGGCATACTTGTACAGATCCTTGCCGTCATCTGACAGACTTACTTCCTTTGTATTCCTGATAAACAGCCTTACATTTAACTCTTTTTCCAATGTAGAAATGTGCGCACTGATGGTTGGCTGTGTCAGATACAGTTCTTTCGCAGCTTTGGAAAAACTGCCCGCCTCTGCCACCTGCACAAATGCTTCCAGTTGTTTTAGATTCATTAGTATGCTACCCTTTCACTCTCTGCTCCTGCTTTCTTCGTCACCTTGATACTGTCCATATATTCCAGGATCGGTTTGGCGCTTTTACGGCTCGTAGCAAAGATATCACGAACCTGTGCGATCGTAATAACAGGATCTTCTTTCAATTTCTCACGGATAATGCGTTCCGCCTCGTCAATATATGATACAAGCGTATACATATCCTCCGTCACCTTCACGATCTGCTTCTCCTCCAGCAGGATATTTAAGATATCATCTGACACGTCTTCCGGTACCTTTCCGAAATCAATCTCAGAGTATTTTGCAAAATCATATTTTGCCGTTTTAAATGTATCCAGCAATTTTTTTGACACTGCATGGTAAGTTTCGTCTTTTCGCACTTCATAATCAACGGTGCACAAGAATTCATCGACCCGTTTCACCTGGCCGGAAGATTCATACGTTTCCACGACCTTATCAAATACATTTGGCTTTAACCCTTTAAAATGTGTCATCTGAACTTCCGCCTTTTTCATGCCATAGCGATATGGGTGTTCTGCCTCATATTTCTTAAGAGAATCCAGCAGGTTTCCAAGGGCTGCCCGCTCGCTGTCCGTATGCCACACATAGGTATCCTTTTTCATGGCAAATACCTTCACCTGACCGGAAGATTCCAGTTCCTGCACATCTTTTTCTACCTCTTCCATAGACATCGCCGTTATCCTGGCCAGTTCTGCCAGCGTGATCATAGCGCTGCCATGTTCCTTCACATGAAGTTCAATAATATCCGCAGATGATCCGGACTCTTTCCTCTTCAGTTCTTCTATGGTCTCCTCGCGGAAACGTCTTTTCACGCCCGGATTCGGTTCTAATACGACGCCGCCGCCGATGGTCTCCATCGGGGAATAGAATCTCACAACGAACTTATCCCCCCGGCGCACCGCGATTTCTTCTTCCAGACGAAGCTGCACATAGCCGCTTTCCCCCGGACCTATCTCCTCTTTATCAAGCAATACCGCACGGCATAAGATCTCACTTGTTCCTGTATAAAAATGAAGTCTTGTATGATTTGTAAGCACACGAAGAGATGTGTCAAGCATATCAAGACGCACATCCAGAAGATCTGTATTTTTCATACTGTTCGGAGACGCCAGGACACAGCCTCTTTGTATCTCCTTTTTCTTCACGTTCGATAAATTGATCGCCACACGCTGACCCGCATAACACACATCTTTATCTTCGCCATGGACCTGTATGCTTCGGATCTTACACTCCTTACCGATCGGATACATTTCCAGGGTGTCTTCCCTGCGGATCGTTCCTGACACTAACGTTCCTGTGATGATCGTTCCGAATCCTGACAGACTGAACACCCGGTCAATGGGAAGTCTCGGAATTGTCTGGGTGTCCTTTGCCACCATTTCATCACCGGTCATCTGTTCAATGAGTCCGATCAGTTCATCAAGTCCCTGTCCGGTCACTGCAGAAGTCTTTACGACAGGTGCGTGCTCAAGAAAAGTGCCTTCCAGTTCTTCACGCACTTCTTCTTCTACCAGTTCCAACCAGTCTTCTTCCACCATATCGCATTTATTTAACACGATAATACTCTTTTCAATTCCAAGAAGATGTAAGATATCCACATGCTCCCTCGTCTGAGGCATCATTCCTTCATCCGCCGCAATGACAAGCAATACCAGGTCCATTCCCACAACACCGGCAACCATGTTGTTGATAAACTTCTCATGTCCCGGGACATCGATGATCCCTGCCCGGTCGCCGCCCGGCAGGTCAAACCAGGTAAATCCCAGATCAATAGTGATCCCCCGTCTCTGTTCCTCTTCCCACCGATCCGTATTGCGCCCCGTAAGGGCTTTGATCAGTGTAGTCTTGCCGTGGTCAATATGTCCGGCAGTACCAATAATAATATTCTTCATCTTACGCCGCTCCTATCGTCCCGCCAAACTTGTTTTCGCAAAAATATCTGTTTCTTCAAACTGTTTCACGATCGTCTCAAACTGACGATGCCCGATCGTCCTCACATCCAGAAGGATCATATCGTTTGCCGTTCTTGGGATGATCGGCGTCTCAAGATGGCGCATACGTTCCTCCAGTTCTGTTACACTGATATGTTCCGGTTTCACAGTCACTGCAGCACTTGGAATCCTCTCAAGCGGAAGAGATCCCCCTCCGATCTGGGATTCTGTATCTTCCACACCGATCTTTGCTGCAAATCCTGCTCCTTTTAACATTTCCGATAAAACCTGCGCTTCTTCTGACACTTCATCATAAGACTTCGTGATCATGCGAAGTACCGGAAGATTCTGAATCGCCTTCTCCTCCGACAGATATTCCTGCAATACCAGTTCCAATGTTGCCGCCGTGAATTTATCAATACGGAGGGCACGGGTCAGCTGATTCTTCTTCATCATATCAATATATTTCTTCTTGCCAATGATGATTCCCGCCTGTGGTCCTCCAAGCAATTTATCGCCACTGAAGCAGACAACATCCGCGCCTTTTTTAATAGAATCCTGCACGGTCGGCTCGTAAGTAATGCCATATTTGCTCAGATCAATGAGCACACCACTTCCTAAGTCTTCCACGACAGGAAGATCATGTTCCTTTGCCAGCGGAATCAGCTCATCGACCCCTACCGTATCGGTAAATCCTACGATACGATAATTACTTGTATGCACTTTAAGAAGCGCCTTTGTCTCCTCTGTAATGGCGTTCTCGTAATCGTCAAAATGTGTCTTATTCGTCGTTCCGACTTCCACCAATGTAGCGCCGCTTTGCTCCATCACATCCGGAATACGGAACTTTCCGCCTATCTCTACCAGTTCCCCTCGGGATACGACTACTTCTCCGCCCTTTGCCATCGAACTTAAAATAAGCATCACTGCCGCAGCATTATTATTTACCGCCATCGCAGCCTCAGCCCCTGTGATCTTACACAATAATTTTTCAAAATGTGAATATCTCTCGCCGCGCTTTCCGGCCTCAAGATCATACTCCAGATTTGAATAGCCTGTGGCAATCTCTGCCACCCGTTCTATGTGGGCACGTCCAATAGGCGCACGACCGAGATTCGTATGAAGAATGGTTCCCGTAGCGTTGATGACCGGGCGCATATTCGGCGTATGCATCGCCTCCACCTTTTTCTCAATGTACGATACCAGAAGAGAAATCTCCGCTTTTCCCTTCTCCTCATCTTCACACTCACCGATAAACTTCCGCAGTCTGTCCATCTCCTCATGTATGGCTTCCATAACCGTATCTCTGCTGTACTTGGCGACGAGCGCCTGTACTTTCTCATCTTCCAGCAGAATATCCACTTTCGGTATACTGCGGTACAACATATTCTTGTTCATAATCCCTTTCCCTTCTTTTAGTGTCTGCATACCTTATATCTGTTCCCTGTCCCCGGACGATCAGAACAGACGAATTAATTTATCGCTTTTCTCTGCTACTTTTCCGATCACAGACACCCGCGTATCCATATTTGCGCCGTCAAAATCTTCAAGTACCTTCGGCAAATCTTCCGGCGCGACACTAATCAACAATCCGCCTGAAGTCTGCGGGTCATACAACAGATCCAGGTAATGTTCCTCTATTCCCCCAGACTCCACTTTGCCGATAGAATAGCCTCTGTTTTTGTACGCTCCCGCAGGAACAAGGCCCATCTTTGCATAAGCGATCGCGTCCTCAAAATACGCAATATCTCTTACATTTATCTCAAAGGTCACATCACTGGCACTTGCCATCTCCACGCAGTGTCCGAGAAGACCAAAACCGGTAATATCCGTACACGCAGATACATCATAAGTCTCCACCACCTGCTTGCCTTTCTTGTTGAGAGATGCCATGACCGTCTGTGCTTCACGGATCGCAGATTGACTCGCCATCTCCGCTTTGATGGCAGTATTTACAACACCGCTTCCGATCTGCTTCGTCAGTACCAGGTAATCTCCCGGCCTGCAGCCATAATTTTTAAATATTTTATCAGGATGTACAAAGCCGGACACGCACAGACCGTATTTCGGTTCATCATCCTGCACGGAATGTCCGCCCACCAGTACCGCTCCTGCTTCTTTCACCTTCGCCGCGCCACCTGCTAAGATGTCGCCGAGAATCGCCGGATCCAGACAATTCGGAAATCCGACAATATTAAGCGCTACTACCGGCTCTCCTCCCATCGCCCACACATCGCTTAAGGAGTTCGCCGCCGCTATCTGTCCAAACATATAAGGATCGTCTACGATCGGCGTGAAGAAGTCCACAGTCTGAATCATGGCAATATCATCTGTCACTTTATAAATAGCGGCATCATCTGATGTCTCGATTCCTACTATTAAATTATCATCGTGAAACTGCGGCAGCTTGCCCAGAACCTGGGCAAGGGTCTCCGGACCTATTT
>CAYOSJ010000081.1:0-10645 GCA_964406595.1 uncultured Dorea sp. | reverse complement strand
TTGTCGTTGGTTCGAGTCCAACAGGGGGAGTTTGGAAGACCTGCAAATGGTAATCGTTTGCAGGTCTTTAATATATTTGTAAGTGAAATACATAAGGCGTGTCAGATACCGGGTTATCTGGCATGTCTTATTTTTTTAATTGACAAATATTGACAATAAAACATATAAAATATATATAATTTTATGAGATATGACTAAGAAAATCGTGAAATATTTAATGTAATACCAAAAATATTCTATAGTTAAATCAAAGAATATCTAATATACTGTCCTTATAATAAACGTCTTCAAAAAAAGACGAAAAAGGAGGAAACAAAGTTATGAAAAGAAAATTAGTTGTAACGATGTTAGCAGCAGCACTTGTTCTTTCAACAGTAGCATGTGGCGGCTCAGGTGATTCAGCATCTGGAAGCGGAAGCGGAGAGGCAAGCAGCGAGGTTGCTAACAAAGACAAACCGTTAGTATGGTTCAATCGTCAGCCATCTAACAGTTCTACAGGAGAACTTGACAAAGCAGCTCTTGAGTTCAATAAGGATACATATTATGTAGGATTCGATGCTAACCAGGGTGCTGAACTTCAGGGACAGATGGTTAAAGATTATATCGAAGCAAACATTGATACAATTGACCGTAACGGTGATGGAACAATCGGTTATGTTCTTGCAATCGGTGATATCGGACACAATGACTCTATCGCACGTACAAGAGGTGTTCGTAAAGCGCTCGGAACAGCAGTTGAGACAGATGGAAACATCGTAAGTGATCCAGTTGGAACAAACACAGACGGAAGTGCAAAAGCAGTTCAGGACGGAAAGATCGGTGATCTTGTAGTACGTGAGCTTGCTTCTCAGGAAATGAAGAACTCTGCAGGTGCTACATGGGATGCAGCTACAGCAGGTAACGCTATCGGAACATGGTCTTCTTCTTTTGGAGATGAGATTGATGTTGTAGTTTCCAACAATGATGGTATGGGAATGTCTATGTTCAACGCATGGTCTAAAGACAATAAAGTAGTTACTTTCGGTTATGATGCTAACAGTGATGCTGTTGCAGCTATCGCAGAGGGATACGGCGGAACGATCAGCCAGCATGCAGACGTTCAGGCTTACTTAACACTTCGTGTTCTTCGTAACGCACTTGACGGTGTAGATGTTGACACAGGTATCGGTACAGCAGACGAGGCTGGAAACGTATTATCAGATGAAGAGTATGTATACAAAGAGGACGAGCGTTCTTACTATGCATTAAACGTTGCAGTTACAGCTGACAACTACCAGGATTTCACAGATTCTACAGTAGTTTGGGGACCAGTTTCCAATCAGCTTGATGAAGCAAAGAGCCCAAAGAAGAAAGTATGGCTCAACATCTACAATGCATCTGATAACTTCTTAAGTTCAACATATCAGCCACTGCTTCAGAACTATGATGATCTTCTGAACCTTGAGGTTGAGTACATCGGTGGAGATGGACAGACAGAGTCCAACATCACAAACCGTTTTGGAAATCCGGGAGCATACGATGCATTCGCGATCAACATGGTTAAAACAGATAATGCTGCTTCTTATACATCTATTCTGAATCAGTAATTTATATCTATAATAAGAACAGTAAATTTTAGGGAGAAGAAATTCTCCCTAAAATTAAAAGGAAATTTATAAACTTTAATTTGATACCGAAAATATTAATGTATATTTACAGGAGTAAAAAGAATGACAGATAAGAGAGATGACGTCGTCTTATCGATAAGTGGTATGAGTAAATCCTTTGGTCGAAATCGAGTTCTGGATCATATCAATCTGAATGTGAAACGTGGAACGGTTATGGGCCTTATGGGTGAAAATGGCGCCGGTAAGTCAACGATGATGAAATGCCTCTTCGGAACGTATCAGAAAGATGAAGGAACTATTTTTTTAGATGGAAGAGAAGTAAGTTTTTCCGGTCCTAAAGATGCCCTTGAGAATGGTATTGCAATGGTTCACCAGGAGTTGAACCAGTGCCTGGACAGGAACGTAGTGGATAATCTCTTTCTCGGACGTTACCCGGTGAATTCTATGGGTGTGATCGACGAGGGAAGAATGAGAAAAGAAGCTTCTGAACTTTTTAGAAAATTAGGCATGACAGTCAATCTGACGCAGCCGATGAGAAACATGTCTGTATCACAGAGGCAGATGTGCGAGATTGCGAAAGCAATTTCATATAATGCAAAGGTAATTGTACTTGATGAGCCAACTTCTTCACTGACAGTGCAGGAAGTTGCTAAACTTTTTGAAATGATGAGAATGTTGAAAGAGCAGGGAATTGCGCTTGTATATATTTCTCATAAAATGGATGAGATTTTTGAGATTTGTGATGAGATTTCCGTTCTTCGAGATGGTAATCTGGTTATGACAAAGAATTCAAAAGAGACGGATATGAATGAACTGATTGCAGCCATGGTTGGTCGTTCTCTTGATAATAGATTTCCGGTAGTAGATAATGTCCCGAAGGATGTTATCTTGTCCGTTCAGCATCTGTCTACCAAGTTTGAGCCACAGCTTAAGGATGTTACTTTTGATGTAAAAGAAGGCGAGATATTCGGATTGTATGGTCTGGTAGGAGCAGGTCGTACAGAACTTTTGGAGACGATCTTCGGTATACGTACAAGAGCAACGGGACGTGTCTATTTAAAAGACCAGCTTATGAATTTTAATACTGCGAAGGAAGCGATGGATCATGGATTTGCATTGATCACAGAGGAACGAAAAGCAAATGGATTGTTCCTCAAGGGCGACCTTACATTTAATACGACAATCGCAAACCTGGATGCATATAAGTCAAGAGTGGCACTTTCTGATGCCAAGATGGTGAAAGCAACAGCGAAAGAGATCAAGGTCATGCATACAAAATGTATGGGTCCTGAGGATATGATCACAAGTCTTTCCGGTGGTAACCAGCAGAAAGTTATCTTTGGAAAATGGCTGGAGCGTGAACCAAAAGTCTTCATGATGGATGAGCCTACGAGAGGTATTGATGTTGGTGCGAAATATGAGATCTATGAATTGATCATCAACATGGCAAAGCGCGGAAAGACAATTATTGTTGTTTCTTCTGAGATGCCGGAGATCCTGGGAATCACAAACCGTATCGGAGTTATGTCCAACGGACGTCTTGCCGGGATTGTGAATACAAAAGAAACTAATCAGGAAGAACTTTTAAGACTTAGTGCAAAATACCTATAATGAGGGAGATTAAAGAATATGGCTAATAGTAAGATTCTTACGGCTGAACAGGCAGCGAAGCTTCGTCAGCCGATCGACGACTATGTCGGTGAAATTCAGAAAAAAATAGATAGTCTCAGAGTAGATGGGACAGATAAGGTTCTCGCTTGCCAGAATCTCATGGACGGAATCAAGAGAGACCGCGCACTTTCAAAAGAGCAGAAAAGCGCTCATCTTGCAGAAGTTCAGACTGAACTGAATGATGCAAAAGCAATCGAAGCGAAGAACCAGGGTGAGATCGCTAAATTGATCGCAGATGCGGAAAACTATCTGAATGCACACTATGATAAAGAATATTATCAGCCGATTCAGGCTAGTTGTGTAGAAGAGAAAGTTGCCGCAAAACAGCGTTATGAGGAAAAACTCGTAGAGTTGGAAAAAGAGCATAAGACAAATCTTTCTGAACTTTCTTCACAGCAGGAAATGAAAGATGAAAAATATGCATATAAAAATCGTCAGGCAAACGCTAAATTAGAGTTAGAGAAAGAGTACCAGGATATTAAGGATAAAAGACATAATGCTTTTAGCCACAAATATCATTTACTGGATCTACTTCGCCTGTCTAAATTCTCTTTTGGAGAGAACATGGCACAGAGATGGGAGAACTACAAATATACATTTAACCGTAGAGTTTTCTTGTTGCAGAACGGTCTGTATATTGCGATCCTTTTGATCTTTATTGCATTGTGTATCATTACTCCAATGGTTAAGAATACTCCGCTGTTGACTTACAACAATGTGCTGAATATTTTACAGCAGGCTTCGCCTAGAATGTTCCTTGCACTTGGTGTAGCAGCATTGATCCTCCTCACAGGTACAGACCTTTCGATTGGTCGTATGGTTGGTATGGGAATGACTGCGGCAACAATTATCATGCATCAGGGAATCAATACAGGTGGTGTATTCGGACATATTTTTGACTTTACAGGTATGTCTGTTGGAGCAAGAGTCATTATGGCACTGTTAGTATGTATTGTTTTATGTACATTCTTTACTTCGATCGCCGGATTCTTTACTGCAAAGTTTAAGATGCATCCATTTATCTCAACAATGGCGAATATGCTTGTAATCTTCGGTCTTGTTACTTATGCGACGAAGGGTGTATCCTTTGGTGCGATCGAGCCGGCTATCCCGAGCATGGTTATCCCTAAGGTTAACGGTTTCCCAACCATTATTCTCTGGGCAGTAGCAGCGATCGTGATCGTATGGTTCATCTGGAATAAGACAAAATTCGGAAAGAACCTTTATGCAGTAGGCGGTAACCCGGAGGCTGCAGCAGTTTCCGGTATCTCCGTATTTGGCGTAATGATGGGAGCATTTATCTTAGCAGGTATCCTTTATGGATTCGGTGCATGGCTTGAGTGTATACGAATGGTTGGATCAGGTTCTGCAGCTTATGGACAAGGCTGGGAAATGGACGCGATCGCAGCCTGCGTAGTAGGTGGCGTATCTTTTACAGGTGGTATTGGTAAGATCTCAGGTGTAGTTGTCGGTGTATTTATTTTCACAGCACTTACCTATTCTCTTACGATCCTTGGTATCGACACGAACCTCCAGTTCGTATTCTCAGGTATCATCATTCTTGTAGCAGTAACACTTGATTGTCTGAAATATGTACAGAAAAAATAGTCCAATCAGGGACAGGGTAAAATTAATCTGGGACGGGGTAAATTTAAATTTACCCCGTCCCAGATTCTTGTTATAATGAAGTATGCAGGTAAGACATAAAGGAGAGAATTATGGATATGTATACATTGCTCTTGGTGGATGATGAGGAAGAGGTAGTTCAGGTCATAAGAAAGAAGATTAACTGGGAAGGGCTTGGATTTTCGGTAATTGGCTATGCGAATAATGGTGTGAAGGCGCTTGAGATGATCGAGGAATTTCAGCCTGATGTGGTTATGACGGATATTAAGATGCCATATATGGACGGAATGGAACTCTGTAAAAATATCCGTGCGGAATATCCGGCGATCAAGGTACTGTTGTTTACGGGATTTGATGAATTTGAATATGCGAAAGAAGCCGTACATCTGGAAATTGAGGAATATATCCTGAAGCCGCTGAATGCTATTGAACTGACGAATGTATTTACTCAGTTAAAGATAAAATTAGACCGTGAGATCAGTGAGAAACGGAGTGTGGCAATTCTGCAGGAGCATTATATGGAATCGTTGCCATTTTTGAGAGCCAACTTCTATGCGACGTTGATCGAGGGAAGGATCCATGAAGATGAACTTGAGAAATATATGAGTGATTATCAGATCCACCTGGAAGGACCATTTTACTGCTGTCTTGTAGTACACACATCTTCCGGGCAGATGCCTCCGGATATGTCTCATCCGCTTCTGTCAACAGCGGTACATAAGCAGGTGAAGGAGTACCTTGAGGAAAAATGGCAGGCAAAGAGTTTTTCATATCTTGGGAACACCGTTATGATCATGCAGTTTCGCCATGAGGATGAAGTTACAGAACTGACAGATGAATGTGACAGATTTTGCCGCTATGCGCAGCGCATCATTGGTGCGGTAGTGACGATCGGAGTAGGGCAGGTATGCAGCAATATTATGGAACTTGCACAGTCGTACAGCGGAGCGCGAGAGGCTGTTTCTTACAGGGTGCTTTACGGAACCATGAGAGCCATTAACATGAAAGAGATCGCGCCCAGTGAGAAGGGAGATTCTTCCTCTCTTAACGGTGACGAGGAACTTCTGCAGTTATTTAAGATGATCCGTTTGGGTACAGAAGAAGAGGTCGAAGAATCGGTAGACACATATTTTAAAGAGGTCCTCTCAAATGCGACATCGTTGCAGCATCACTATATTGCGGTAATGGAGTTACTTAGTGCATTATATCGCTTTGCGGCAAATAATAAGATATTTGTAGATGAACTTTCCAGAGACCTGGGAGATACCTATAAGAATCTGTCGGAGCATGACCTGGATACTTTACGGGACTGGCTCCTTGGAATCAGTCTGAGGTTCCGGGAGGAACTTGTCAGCGCCAGAAATACTTCTACAAAATCTTTCATACAAAAGGCAGAGGAATATGTTCGCAATAATTACAGAGATGAGAATCTCTCATTAGACAGTGTATGCAGGGCGCTGGGGGTATCAAACTCCTATTTTTCTACCGTTTTTAAAAAGGAGACAGGGAATTCGTTTATCGGTTATGTGACGGATTATCGAATGGAGAAAGCGGCGCGCCTGCTGATCGAAACGAATGAGAAGAGTTATATTATAGCAAAGGGCGTTGGTTATACAGATCCAAACTACTTTAGTTATGTATTTAAGAGACAGTTTGGAGTATCGCCGTCCAAATACAGAACGGAGTATGCAAAAGGTGATCAATAGAATCTATAAACGTCTGAAAAAATTAATACCGGGCGAGATACAATCGACGCTCATGGTCGTGTTTTCTGTAATCTCGGTATCTATCGTGTTATTTATGGCGATCGTGATATATTTTCGTTTTTCTACGGTATCTCACAGGGAAATCATTGAAAACACGCAGAAGACGATAGAGCAGACCAATGAAAGCCTGGAAGATTATCTGTTTGATATGCGGCAGATCTCAGATGCGGCTTATTATAATCTGGTAAAGGAAACGGATTTTTCAGGAGGAAAAGAAACACTTCAGAAGGGAATGAATCTTCTGTATCAGGCGAATAAGGACAATTTAAGAAGCATTGCAGTCTATAACAGTGAAGGAGAACTTATGGCGGCGGAACCGGTCGTATCCCAGAAAAAGGAGTTGGATATTCAGGAGCAGCAATGGTTCCAGAGTGCGGTAGAGAAGATGGAGAATATACATTTCTCAGTACCGCATATCCAGAATTTGTTCGATGACGGAACGCTTCGTTATTATTGGGTAATCTCATCCAGCCGTGCGGTAGAACTGACAGACGGCATGAGGTCAGAACGAGGGGTGCTTCTTGTAGATATGGACTATTCCGCCATATCCCGAATGATGAACCAGATCAATACAACGGAGAATGGGCAGTATTATTATCTGTGCGACAATAATGGGGAACTGATCTATCACCCCCGGCAGGCACAGATTAAAAATGGGATAGGAAGTGAAAATAGTCAGTATACAGCGGATCTGAAAGAAGGCGTCCATGAGGAGGAATTTGACGGACAGAAGCAGACCTTGATCGTGAACACTGTCAGTTATACAGGATGGAAACTTGTGGGAGTGATCCCAAGATCCAGTTTTAGTTATAATCTGATAGATGTCCAGCAGTTTATCATTCTGTTTATCCTGTTGATCGCAATGATGCTTGTCGTGGTGAACCGTATTGTCTCAGCACGTATCTCAAGCCCGATCTTAAAACTGAATCAATCTGTTTTGGAATACGAGGCAGGACAGAATCCGGAGATCTATATCGGAGGCCCGTCGGAGGTCAGACATCTGGGTGAATCTATCCAAAAATCGTATGAGTATAATGCCGCGTTGATGGAGGAGATCGTGATGGAGCAGACGGAGAGACGAAAGAGTGAACTGGATGCGCTGCAAAGTCAGATCAATCCACATTTCTTATATAATGCATTAGATTCTATTACCTGGATGATCGAAGGAGAGCGAAATGACGACGCTGCCTTTATGGTTACGCAGCTGGCAAAACTTTTCCGCATCAGTTTGTCAAAAGGGCATACGATCATCTCTGTGAAAGATGAATTGCAGCATGCACAGAGTTACATGAATATTCAGAAGATACGTTATAAGGATGCGTTTACAGTTGTTTTTGATGTTGATCCTGTTATTTATTCTTACTGTACGGTGAAACTTACACTTCAGCCGATCCTTGAAAATGCGATCAATTACGGAATTGACGGAATGGACGATTGCGGAGAGATCAAGGTGAAAGGAAGAATGGAAGGCGGAGATATCATTTTGTCCGTAAAGGATAATGGGATCGGAATCCCGCCGGAGGAGGTAGACCTCCTGCTGACGGACAGCAAGAGGGTGCGCAGACAAGGCTCTGGAGTGGGACTTGTAAATGTGAACAATCGTATTCAGATTCTCTTTGGAAAAGAATACGGAGTGAAGATTGAAAGTGAACTGGATGAAGGAACAGAGGTCTTTATTTCTATACCGGCTATTGTGTACACAGAGGAAAACAGGCAACTGGTTGAGAAGGGGCATAGTTTTAGCAAAGAGGAAATGAATGACCATAAAGGTAGTAAAAGATGAGAAATAATAAGAAAACAGTAATCCTGATAGAAGGGGTGCTGGCTGTCATGGTAATTATATTGGCAATATTTATGGTAGGGGACAAGCGTGGAGAGACCCTTGGCAAAGTGTCGGTTATTGTGCAGGATCCAGATGACGGTCAGTGGTCGGCATTCAAATACGGGCTGAAAATGGCAGCACAGGATCAAAACATCGAGTTAATGGTTGTCAGTACAGGAGACAGGCTGGCTGTGGAAGAAGAGCGGGATATTATAGAGCGAGAGATTGCAAAAGGAACCGATGCCGTGATCATAGAGCCGTTGCCAAGAGAAGGTGCAGAGGAGATGTTGGAAGCACTCTCAGAGAAAATCCCTATGATGCTTGTGGAACATGGGCAGGCGGAAAAGAAAAAAGAAGGGGATACAGAGATCCCGGTGACAGAACCAGATCATTATAATATGGGAGCAGCACTGGCGAAAGAGGCAGCCAAAGATAATCACGGAAAACTGGAAGGAAAGACCGTGGGGCTCTTTTCAGACACGACAAACTCAAAAGCGGTTGCACAAAGAGAAAAAGGATTAAGAGATGTATTGGAATCCGAGGGCGCGACGATCCGATGGATCATATCGGGCGATTTCAGGGGTGTAGAACCGACATTTCTAAGGCAGCAGCCACCGGTGGATCTTGTGTTTGCACTTGATGACAGTAGCCTGACCCTGGTAGGCGAATATGCGTCATCAAACGAATTAAAGGGTACGGCGGTGTATGGCATTGGAAATTCTACAGAGGCTATCTATTATCTGGATACGGGTGTTGTACAATGTATCGTGGTGCCTGATGAATTCAGCGTCGGATATCAAAGCTTGTCAGAAGTGGCTACGCACCTTATATATTCTTCTTATGGCATGAAAAGTGAAAAGATCTCTTACACGACTATTCGCAAGGAAACGTTATTTTCAAAAGAAAACCAGGAGATTCTTTTTACTATGAGCCAATAATACAGATACAGGAAAGAAAGGGGCTGTGAAAGGATTTATGAGAAAAAGAGATAAGAGGGCGGCGTTGCTGCTTGGTACAGCACTTTTGCTTTTGACTGCCTGCGGGCAGCAGGAGAGTGACCTGACAGAAAATATGTATGTAGGGGTGGCGTGCTACGATCAAAGTGATGTATATATCGAAGAACTGCTTGAATGTTTTAAAGAGGAATGTGGCGACCGTAAGATCACGGTGACGATTCGCGACGCAGTAGGTTCCCAGAAAACGCAGAATGATCAGGTAAAAGAAATGATAGGGGAAGGCTGCGGGGTGTTGTGCGTTAATCTGGCAGATCGAACAGATCCGTCAGAGATCATTGATATGGCAAGAGAAAATGATGTGCCGATCGTGTTTTTTAACAGGGAGCCGGTAGCAGAAGATCTCATGCAGTGGGAAAAACTGTATTATGTGGGAGCGGATGCTCAACAATCCGGAGTTTTTCAGGGAGAATTAGCAGCAGACGTTATATGGAAGAATAAGAGTATAGACCGTAATCAAGATGGGAAGATTCAGTATGTCATGCTGGAAGGAGAGACGGAACATCAGGATTTCATTATTCGGACGGAGGCGGCAGTAAATACACTGAGGCAAAAAGGAATCGAAGTAGAACGGTTGAGTTACGGGATCGCGAACTGGAATCGCGCCCAGGCACAGAACCGAATGTCGCAGATGCTTGGGAAGTATGGGGAAGCAATCGAACTTGTGCTGGCGAATAACGACAATATGGCGCTTGGGGCGATAGATGCCTATAGGGAGAAGGGGTACGCAAAAGAGGAGATGCCGGTATTCTTCGGAATTGACGGGATAAAAGAAGGGCTTCGGGCGGTAAAGGAAGGAAGCCTGGCGGCAACGGTGTACAATGACAAAGAAGGACAGGCAGAAGTTATGGCAGACCTGGTCCATGCACTTATCACAGGGAAAGGGTTAGATAAGATTGAATTTCAAAACGGAAACTACATCTACCTGGATTATGATAAAGTGACTCCGGAAAATGTGGATTCATTTTCTGCGAAAGAAGCAGAGTAGAATAAAAAAGTTAAAAAAAAGTAGAAAAATACTTGCAAAATAGGGAAGGATATGATAATATAAGTTTCGGTCACTCGATGTAGTAGTTGGCTGGAATTTATAAGGCTCCATGGTCAAGCGGTTAAGACATCGCCCTTTCACGGCGGTAACAC
>CAYOSJ010000080.1:0-10715 GCA_964406595.1 uncultured Dorea sp. | reverse complement strand
TACCCCGTCCCAGATTCATTTTACCCTGTCCCAGATTGTTTGTCAATGCTACGTCGCTTTAAATCGACATAGTGAAATGGTAATAAAATATAAAAAATGCACAAAAGAGTTGTAATGAGTTTGTTTTTTTAGTACAATATATCCATGAGATTTTACTAAGGCAAGGAGGCAGCAAATTATGAAGGTTTACAGAACGGATGAGATTAGAAATGTCGTTCTCTTAGGACATGGAGGAAGTGGAAAGACAAGTCTGGCAGAGGCGATGGCTTATGTATCAGGAGCAACTAACCGTATGGGTAAGATATCTGATAAGAATACGATTAGTGATTTTGATAAAGAGGAACAGAAACGAGGATTTTCGATCAGTACAACGCTTGTCCCGATCGAGTGGGAGAAGGCAAAGATCAATATCCTTGATACACCGGGATATTTTGACTTTGTCGGAGAAGTGGAAGAGGCAGTCAGCGCAGCGGATGCAGCAGTTATCGTAGTATCCGGTAAGGCAGGCGTGGAAGTTGGAACGGAAAAAGCATGGGAGTTATGTGATAAATATAATCTTCCGAGGATGATCTATGTAACTGAGATGGACGTAGATGATGCAAGTTTCCGTCAGGTAGTACAGGATCTGACGGATAAGTATGGCAAGGTGATCGCGCCACACTTCCAGCCGATCCGTGAGAATGAAAAACTGGTAGGATATGTAAATGTCATCAAGAATGCAGGAAGACGTTATACAGGTATTGGCGAGCGAGAAGAGTGTGAGATCCCGGATTATTGCCAGCCGAATCTTGAGATGTACCGTGAGAAGTTATTAGAGGCGGTAGCAGAGACAAGTGAAGAGTTTATGGAACGTTATTTTGCAGGGGAGGAATTCTCTGTGGAAGAGATCCGTGCAGCCATGCGTACAGAGGTTATGGAAGGAAGTATCGTTCCGGTGGCTATGGGCTCTAATATTCAGGCACAGGGTGTTGCGAATCTGTTGTCCGATATTGTCAGATTCTTCCCAAGCCCGGACTGGAGAGAATGTACAGGATTTAACCGTAAGACAAATGAGATCTATGAAGCAAATTATGACTTTGCAAAGACAAAATCTGCGTATGTATTTAAGACAATGGTTGACCCGTTCATCGGAAAATATTCTTTTGTTAAGGTATGTTCCGGTGTATTAAAAGGAGAGGATACTCTTTATAATGTAGATACAGAGACAGAGGAGAAACTTGGCAAGATCTATACAATGGTAGGAAATAAGCCGATAGAGGTCAGCGAGTTATTTGCAGGAGATATCGGAGCGATTGCGAAGCTCAGCACCACAAAGACAGGTGATACATTGTCCACAAAGACGACGCCACTTATGTTCGGTAAGACAGATTACTCCAGACCATATACATATATGAAGTATACGGCTAAGAATAAAGGTGATGAAGACAAGATCTCTCAGGCGCTTCAGAGAATGATGGCAGAGGACGTAACGCTGAAGGCTGTCAATGACAGCGAGAACCGTCAGACACTTATCTATGGTATGGGCGACCAGCACCTTGAGATCGCAGTGAGCAAACTTGCTGAGCGCTATAAATGCGAAGTTGAATTGGAAACACCTAAGGTTGCATTCCGTGAGACGATCAAGAAGAAATCTGATGTTGATACAAAATATAAAAAACAGTCCGGCGGACATGGACAGTACGGACATGTTAAGATGCGTTTTGAACCATCCGGTGATATGGAAACAGCGTATGTATTTGAAGAAGAAGTAGTTGGAGGAGCCGTTCCGAAGAATTACTTCCCGGCAGTGGAAAAAGGTCTTCAGGAATCTGTTTTGAAAGGACCTCTTGCAGGATATCCGGTAGTTGGTGTTAAGGCAGTTCTCTATGATGGCTCTTACCATCCGGTAGACTCTTCAGAGATGGCGTTCAAGACAGCAACCATACAGGCGTTCAAAAAAGGTTTCATGGAAGCAGGGCCGATTCTTCTGGAACCAATCGCATCTGTAAAAGTAACCGTTCCTGATGATTACACAGGAGACGTTATGGGTGACCTTAATAAACGTCGTGGACGTGTGCTTGGCATGAATCCGATCGCAGGCGGTAAGCAGGTCATTGAAGCGGATGTTCCGATGACAGGAATGTTCGGGTATTGTACAACTCTTCGTTCCATGACAGGCGGAAGAGGCATATATGAGTATGAATTTGCACGTTATGAGCAGGCTCCATCTGATGTTCAGGAAGCAGAGATCGCCAAAAGAGCAGCGGAAGAATAAAAAGGATTTACAGAATCAGTAAATGTAAGAAGAAAAGCCCGGTTAGGGCTTTTTTTCTTAGAATAAAGGTGTTATAATGCCTTTATTCTAAGAAAATATATTTTGTGCAATGAGGTTTTCAAATGAAGATTGTTATTATTGGGGATGGAAAAGTCGGACATAAGCTGACAACACAATTGTCCGAGGAAAATTATGATATTACTCTTATTGACCAAAATGAGGGGAAATTAAAGGCGGCGCTCAATCAACTTGATATTTTCTGTATTACAGGGAACGGCGCTGACGTTGATGTGCAGAAGCAGGCAGATGTGCCCAATGCAGATCTGGTGATCGCGTGTGCATCTACAGATGAAATGAATATGTTAAGCTGCCTGTTAGCGCGAAGGATCGGTGCAAAGCACACTATTGCAAGGCTTCGTAATCCGCTGTATTACAAACAGTTGGATCTCCTTAAGGAGGATCTGCATTTAAGTATGGCAGTTAATCCGGAACTTGCGGCGGCAAATGAAGTGGCAAGGATCCTTCTCTTCCCGGAGGCGAATAAGGTTGAGACATTTATGAAGGGGCGCGTGGAACTGATAGAATTTCCGGTTCGCAGTGGGAGTGCACTTTCCGGGTTATCCCTGGCAGAGATATACCAGAGATTCCAGATTAAGATTCTTGTATGTGCGGTGAAGAGAGGGAATGAAGTTTATATCCCAGATGGAGATTTTATATTGGCGGAAGGAGATAAACTTCATATTGCGGCGGCTCATGCAGACCTTAAGAGTTTCTTCAAGTCCCTCGGAAAGAAGAATGCAAGGATAAAAAAAGTGCTGATATGCGGCGGCGGACACCTATGTTTCTATCTTGCCGGCCAACTTCTTCAGACAGGTATGCAGGTGAAGATCATTGAGAAGAATTTTGCAAGGTGTGAGGAACTGTGTGAACGTCTTCCGAAAGCGACCATCATTTATGGGGACGCGACAGATCACGAACTTCTCCTTGAAGAAGGTATTCAGGAGGCGGACGCATACGTGGCGCTGACCGGCATGGATGAAGAGAATATCATCATGGCGCTTTTTGCAAAGATGCAGGGAGTAAAGAAAATTATCGCTAAAGTAAATGAAGAGACACGGGCTCAGATGGTGGAGAATCTGGGAATTGACAGCACGATTTCTGCCAAGAGTGCGGCAGCAGACGCGATTCTCAATTATGTGAAGGCAAGGATGAATTCTTATAGCAGTGCGAATATCGAGACGATGTACCGTCTTGTAAATGGAAAGATCGAAGCGCAGGAGTATATTATCAAGAAAGAGTGTAAATTCACCGATATCCCGCTGAAAGACCTCAAGACAAAGGAAAATCATCTGATTGCCTGCATTGGGCGTAAAGGGAAAGTGATCATTCCAAATGGTGAAGATCATCTTGAAGTGGGTGACAGTGTTATCGTCGTTACGAAGGAGCACACCATGAAAGATTTGAAAGATATACTTGCATAGGAGTCAGAAGTCAGAGTTATGAATACAAAAATGATACGTTTTATTTTGGCTAAAATGCTTGGCGTAGAAGGTCTTCTCCTTCTGCTCCCGGCACTTATAGGAATTGGCTATGGTGAGAGGAAGGAAGCACTGGCATTCGTGATCGTAGCAGTGATCGTCGTGGGTGTGTATGTTCTTTTTGGAATCAAAAAACCTGCAAAGACACAGATATATGGAAAAGATGGTATGATTATCGTGGCAAGCGCATGGATCTTGTGGTCCCTGTTTGGTGCGCTTCCATTTACCATATCCGGTAGTATCCCATTTTATATTGATGCATTCTTTGAGACAGTGTCAGGATTTACTACGACAGGTTCTTCCATTCTTCCAGATGTAGAGGCATTACCTCAGTGTATGTTATTTTGGAGAAGTTTTACTCACTGGATAGGCGGTATGGGAGTGCTGGTATTCGTCCTGGTGCTCACAACACTGGATAAGAAGAATTCCATGTACCTGATGCGTGCGGAAGTTCCGGGACCTGAGAAAGATAAACTGGTGCCAAAGACGATGACTACGGCCAGAATTCTGTATGGCATGTACTTTGGACTTACAGTAGTGGAAGTGATTCTTTTGATCTGTGGAGGTATGAATCTTTTCGACAGTCTGATCCATGCTTTCGGTACGGCGGGAACAGGAGGATTCTCTAATTACGCCGCTAGTGTAGGTCATTTTAACAGTGCATATATTGATGGTGTTATCACGATATTTATGATATTGTTTGGCGTCAACTTCAATCTGTATTTTTTCCTTCTTTTAGGAGAGGCGAAGCCAATGTGGAAAAATGAAGAACTCCGGGCATACCTGGGGATCATCGCGGCAGCAACACTTATTATCACACTGAACATCAGTGGACAGTATGAAAACATCTTATCGGCATTTCGTTATGCTGTGTTCCAGGTGGCAACGATTATCACGACAACCGGATATGCGACCACGGATTATATTTTATGGCCGATGCTTTCTCAGTGCGTATTGGTGCTCTTAATGGTGATCGGAGCCTGTGCATCTTCCACGGGAGGCGGTATTAAGGTGTCGCGAGTGCTGATCGCATTTAAAACAGTGAAGCAGGAGATCAAGAGGCTGGTACACCCGCAGTCCGTCAACATCATTCGTATCAATGGAAAAAGGATGAGTTCAGAGATACTTCGGACGGTGTATGTATATCTTCTGGCTTATACGGGAATTACCATAGTATCTATCTTGCTGATATCATTGGACAATCAAGATTTTGCAACTACGTTTGGTTCTGTTATGGCAACCTTGAATAATATCGGTCCGGGACTTGGAAAAGTGGGACCGACAGGAAATTTTGCATCTTTCTCACCGCTTTCGAAATTGGTATTCTGTTTTGACATGCTGGCAGGAAGACTGGAGATATTCCCATTTTTGATGCTGTTTACGGTATTTGCATGGAGAAGGAAATTCTAACGGAGGTAAAAGATTATGAGCGGAAAGAAGAAGTTACTTGTCGGGGTGATCGTTATCATTGCATTAGGAGCGTATTATTATGTTGCACTTCCGGCAATTAATATCCATTCATCGGACACCTGGTTTGGCATGCTGTTTCTCGTGGCTGTACTGGCAGTTTTCTACGCTGTTCGTAAACGGCTGGGAAGGGGAGAATTTAAGACCAATAAAGTGATGAAGACATTTGGTCTTCTATTACTCGGACTTGGAGTCATCTACCTTGTGGGAACGTTATTGTCTTCTCCGATCGTAAATGCGAAGAAATATCAGAAACTTATGAAAGTCCAGGAAGGAAACTTTGCAGACGATGTCGAGGAACTGTCTTTTGATAAGATTCCGATCCTTGATAAGGGAACTGCGGAACTTCTGGGAGACCGTAAGATGGGAAGCATGGTGGAAATGGTGTCTCAGTTTGAGGCGGACAATATCTATTCCCAGATCAATTATAAAGATAATCCATATCGGGTATCTCCATTGAGATATGCAAGTATCATCAAGTGGTTCACGAACCGTTCAGAAGGTATCCCGGCGTACATTCGCATCAATATGGCAACGCAGAATACGGAGATCGTGAAGTTAGAAGAAGGCATGAAGTATATGAACGGTGAGCACTTCAACCGGAACATCTACAGACATTTAAGATTTGCACATCCGACGTATATATACGGACAGTTGAGTTTTGAGATTGACGAGGACGGTGTGCCATACTGGATTGCTCCGGTTAAGAAGTTTAACATAGGGCTTTTCGGTGGTGAGACGGTAGGAAAAGTCGTGATCTGTAATGCTGTGACAGGCGAGATGGAGACTTACAATGTGGACGAAGCGCCGGGATGGATCGACCGGGCATATTCCGCAGACCTTCTTGTTCAGTTATTTGATTATTATGGAACTTTGAAACATGGGTTCCTCAATAGTGTATTAAGTCAGAAGGACTGTCTGGAGACGACGGACGGGTATAACTATCTGGCATTGGACGACGATGTGTGGATGTACACAGGCGTTACTTCTGTAAACGGAGACCAGTCTAATGTAGGTTTTGTATTGTCCAACCAGCGGACGATGGAAACGAAATATTATACGGTGGAAGGAGCGACGGAGTCTTCTGCCATGTCTTCTGCGGAAGGGCAGGTACAGAATTTAAAATATACGGCGACTTTCCCGTTGCTTCTGAATATTTCCGATGAACCGACGTACTTTATCGCACTGAAAGATGATGCAGGGCTTGTGAAGAAGTATGCGATGGTAAATGTGCAGAAATATCAGATCGTAGCAATTGGAGACAATGTGAGCCAGTGTGAGGAGAACTATCTGGAACTTCTTTTCAGCAGTGGCGTGAAAGAAGTAGAGAAAGACACGAGAGAGATACTGACGATAGAAGGAAAGGTCACGAAGATCGCACAGGCAGTTCTTGACGGTACTTCTCATTATTATCTGATGCTTGACAGTTCCGATGATATCTTTGATATATCGGTGGTAGATTTTATCGATGTCGTAAGATGTGAAGTAGGGCAGAATGTCACGATTGAATATAAGGAAGGCGAAAAGACCAATACGGTGATGTCGCTGACCTATGAAAGACAGAAAAATGTAGACGAAGATACAGGCGCATAGAAAAACGGGGGCGGAAAGATCCGTCCCCGTTTTTTTAAAATTATATCCATTCGGGCATTCCGTGATCCAGATGCTATGCTGTGACCGAACTACATCTTAGAGGAATGCACAGCCTTCAAGGTTAATATCTTTCAGGTCTTCTCTTTCACCGCTGATACTTACAAAGAATTCAATATTGCAGTCTGCAGATGCTTTCTTAAGTCTCTCAACGAACTCTGGCATATTATCCATAGAAATGTCAGCGTGTTTTAAAATACCATCGATAAATACACACTCGATATCGCTGTTGGAACTGTACATGCCGTATAAGAATCCGATGTATCCATCGATGTTTGTGATTGCCGGATAGTCATCCATACAGATAATACGGATGTCAAAAGAAACACTTGTTGTGTCTCTGTGAGTTTTCTTGATAAATACTACATTTCCGTTACATTCTTTGGCTTTCTTGTTAGCCAGTTCAATCATTTGCTGTGTTTTGCCGCTGCCTTTCGGGCCTGTTAATAAATTTACCATGGGCGAACTCTCCTTTATGTATCATATTATACTGAAAATGATCAGTACGTTTACTTATAACTTATTATACACGAAAGCATGAGAAGGAACAACCGTAAAAAGCAAATTAATTTTTCTAAAAATCCTGTCCCACACTTGACTTATCCTGCCATTCTTTTTACAATGATTAAGATAAATCTCGAGGATTCTGTTTGGCAGAGTTCTTTTTCATAAAGTAATCACTGATAGCAGGAGGAATGAAAGATGTCAAAGATACCTTATAATCATAAGGCGATTGAGAAAAAATGGCGTGAGAACTGGGAGAAGAATCCGGTAAACGTGACAGAAAATGAAGATGGCAGCAAGAGAGAGAAGTATTATTGCCTTGATATGTTCCCGTATCCATCAGGAAACGGACTGCATGTAGGACACTGGAGAGGCTATGTGATCTCCGATGTATGGAGCAGATATAAATTACAGCAGGGATACTATATCATCCATCCGATGGGCTGGGACGCGTTTGGTCTGCCGGCAGAGAATTATGCGATCAAGATGGGTGTTCATCCGTCCATCTCTACAGCAGAGAACGTAAAGAACATCAAGCGTCAGATCAATGAGATCGCAGCGCTTTACGACTGGGACAGGGAAGTAAATACGACAGACCCCAATTACTATAAATGGACACAGTGGATATTTGTAAAGATGTTCAAGGAAGGTCTTGCTTACGAGAAGGAATTCCCGATCAACTGGTGTCCGTCCTGTAAGACAGGTCTTGCAAATGAAGAGGTTGTAAATGGGAAATGTGAACGCTGCGGGGCAGAGGTCACCAAGAAGAATTTACGTCAGTGGATGCTGAAGATCACTGCTTACGCAGAGCGCCTGTTGAATGATCTGGATAAACTTGACTGGCCGGAAAAAGTGAAGAAGATGCAGACAGACTGGATCGGGAAATCTTACGGTGCAGAGGTAGATTTCCAGGTAGAAGGAAGAGAAGAGAAGATCACGGTCTACACCACAAGACCGGATACCTTATACGGAGCGACATTTATGGTGCTGGCTCCAGAGCATGAACTGGCTGCAAGCCTTGCCACAGAGGAGACAAGAGAAGCCGTAGAGAAGTACATTTACGATGCATCTATGAAGTCCAACGTAGACCGTATGCAGGATAAAGATAAGACAGGTGTATTCACGGGAAGTTATGCGATTAATCCGATCAACGGGCAGAAGACGCCGATCTGGCTGTCCGACTATGTACTGGCTGATTATGGTACAGGAGCCATCATGTGTGTACCTGCACACGATGACCGTGACTTTGAATTTGCTACAAAATTCGGTATCCCGATCATTCAGGTTATTGCAAAAGACGGCGAAAAGATTGAAAATATGACAGAGGCTTATACAGAGGCAAATGGAATTATGATCAATTCCGGTGAGTGGAATGGAATGGAATCTGCAGTGCTCAAGAAAGAGGCTCCACATATTATAGAAGAGCGCGGTATCGGACGGGCAACGGTAAATTATAAACTGCGTGACTGGGTATTTTCCCGCCAGCGTTACTGGGGCGAACCAATTCCGATCATTCACTGTCCACACTGTGGAAACGTACCGGTTCCAGAGGAAGAACTTCCATTAGAGTTACCGGACGTAGAATCCTACGAGCCGACAGGAACAGGTGAGTCACCGCTGGCGGCGATTGACGAATGGGTAAACTGTACGTGTCCTGTATGCGGCCAGCCTGCAAAACGTGAGACAAACACGATGCCACAGTGGGCAGGGTCTTCCTGGTATTTCCTGCGTTATGTGGATAACCATAATGATCAGGAACTCGTATCCAAAGAAAAGGCAGACGCTATGCTCCCGGTAGATATGTACATCGGAGGAGTAGAGCATGCGGTACTTCACTTGCTGTATGCAAGATTTTACACGAAGTTCCTGTGCGACATCGGTGCCATTGATTTTGACGAGCCGTTCCATAAACTGTTCAATCAGGGAATGATCACAGGTAAGAACGGAATCAAGATGAGCAAATCCAAAGGAAATGTCGTATCTCCTGACGACCTTGTAAGGGATTACGGCTGTGATTCTCTGAGAATGTATGAACTTTTTGTAGGACCGCCGGAGTTAGACGCTGAGTGGGATGACAGAGGAATCGACGGAGTTAATCGTTTCCTTAAGAGGCTGTGGAATCTCGTGATGGACAGCAAGGAAGCAAATGTGACTGCAACGAAGGACATGATCAAAGAACGTCACAGACTGATCAAAGACATTACGACACGTCTGGAAAGCTTCAGCCTGAACACAGCGATCTCAGGATTTATGGAGCATAACAATAAACTCATCGAGATTGCAAAAGATGCAGGTGGAATCGACACAGAGACATTATCTGCCATGGCAGTTCTCCTCTCCCCATTTGCACCACATATCGCAGAAGAGATCTGGGAGCAGTTGGGACACGAAAAGAGCGTATTCACAGCAGGATGGCCGGCTTACGATGAAGAGGCGATGAAAGATGATGAGATAGAAGTTCCGGTGCAGATCAATGGAAAGACAAGAGCCGTCATCTCCGTGCCAGTCGATATCTCCAAGGAAGATGCGATCGCAGCAGGTAAAGAGGCAGTTGCTGATAAACTTACAGGTACGATTGTGAAGGAGATCTATGTGCCGAAGAAGATCATAAACATTGTGCAGAAATAGGCAGTGCGAATGCCGAAAATAGCGTAATAGATTTTTAAAATGGAATAAATTTGAAATAAAAGTCAAAAGAAAATGGAGTAAGTATTTTAAGGTAAAATGAGAAATGACGTAGGTAGTGGAAACATTATCTGCGTCATTTTTGGAATATGACTAATGCGTTTGATTATGTTAATTGAGGGATAGGAAGTAAATAAAAATGGACTTGCCTAGAAAATAGAAGCAAGTCCTGTGTTTATCATAGATTTAAGAAATGTGTGTAATTCCGTTTGCGGAATAATTAAAAAGTGTATTCATATCACAACTTAAAATTTTACAACAAGCCAATAAAAAAGAAACAGTTGGATTTTGCTTTCCTTTTTCAATCCGATTATAAGAATAGATAGAAATATCTATACCTGCAATCTGTAGCCTTGCAACCATATCAATTTGTTTAATATTCAAAGATTTTCGGAGTGTTGTAATGTTTTTTCCGATGTCAATATCGCCTACTTGTATTATTCTATCTATACTTTCATTGTTTTTCATATAATTGCACCTCTATGCAATATTTTATGTATGTTGAGATAAAATAATTGCACGAAAACGCAATAAAGCGTATAATGAAACAAATAGGAATATTATCAAATGATACGGAGGAAATAGATTGAAAATGAGAAGTAGAGGGTATCCATTAC